>LUJM01000043.1 GCA_001689415.1 Bacteroidales bacterium M2
CAAGCCATTAACTGAATATCCCTATTTATGGGTTAGATGCACGATGCGGTAATCTAAAGAAAGTCGTCGGAGACGACGCAATCATGGTTAACCCCACGATGCTTGCTTCGTGGGGTACAGAGTCGCCCCCTGGGAAACAGTCCTCGAAGAGGACGCTGTAGATATCATACGGCGTCCTCCGAGGACATCAAACATGGTGCACATTATCTAACCCCACGAAAAATCGTGGGGTTAACCACAATCACGTCCTCCGAGGACTTTTTTTTAAAATTTCCACATGGTGCCTCTAACCCTTAAGCAAAAAACACAGTCGGGAGGCCATGCGGCACAGCCTCCCGACATAATTCTTGATTAAACTCTATCAGATTTCCAAAAGCGACAGCGCGGTTTCGGCAAGGGCTGTCTTCTTGGCGGTATGCTCTTTTACCATAGCCACAAACGGGTCGGCATCGTAGCTGCCTCGTACGCTGATAAAGTCGTCGTCGGCACTGGAGGCGGGATCGTCGATACCAAAACCGGTACGAGATTTGAGGCTGTACTCTTTGCGGGCATCGTCAAGGAGCATTTCGTTGAGCGAGGTCACGCTATAGAGCCAGCGGTTGATAATCGTGCGTACGTCGTCGGCGGTAAAGGCTTCGACCGGCTTGCCATACCACGACTCCATGATATCGGCAACCCAAGTCCATTCCATTTCGTAATAACGGGCATGGAGATCGCGCCATATTTGTTCGAGCTCTTCGATTGTGGCGATTGTGCCATCGGTAATTGCATTGCAGATAGCATCAACCTCGCTCTTGGGCGCAAACATGCCGCACACGTCTACCCACTGTCCCGCACCGGCTTTTTCGGTAGGCTTAAGGATACGGCGAAGTTCGGCATCGCTGCAAATGGGTTCTTTGCCCAGTCGGTGGATCACCGAGTTGCCCATGAATTTATCGAGAGCCATGCCGTAGAGCTTGCGACCCTTGCGAAGAGCGCGGGCCTCGATAGTCATGGTCTGGAAGGTGAAGCGCTCGGCGGTAAGACCGGCTGTGCGCTCGAGGTCGGTCAGCAGCTTGATACCGTCGAGCATCTTGCCTGCGGTGTAGGGGCTGAGCAGGTTGAAATTGATGCTGTCGAGACGGTGGGGTGTCTTGCGTTTGTCTCGGCGCGGCCACTTCTGCGCATCGCGGATAGTACCTACGCTACGGATATTAATGCCGGGCACCAAGAACGATTCGCCCCTATTCTCGATAAGGTACGAGAAAGGAAGACGCGAGGTATCGGGGTGGTTGACGTGACGGCCCATTACGAGCGAGAATGCGCCGATTTTGGCAGGCCACAATATATACGAGTCACTGGTGGTCTTCGAACCGCGCTCTACTACGCCCTGGTGGATTGGGCCGAGCTTATACATGTGGTTACTCTGGTTAGAGCCCGAGCCGGCATTGAGGAACGAGAACATACCCGCAATCAGAAGGCTCGATTTGTGCATCGTCACAGTGTATGGTCCGGCAAAAATCGCTGCTGCCTCGCCGTTCTCGCAGGCGCAGTTGGCAAAGAACAGCGAATCATGCGCCGAGAATAGGTGTGTAAGGTGTGTGGCCTGGCCGATAAAGCAGTGGTGGATTACGGCTCCGTCCTCTACCTTGGAGCCTGCGGCGAATACAAAGCCTTCGGCTATGACATCGCGGCCTACGGTAACAGGATCGCTCTTCGACGATGTGATTGTTCCGTCGTCGAGACGCATTGCGCCGTCGACTGTAGCATAATCGCCGATATTAACATCGGTTATCTCGCCGGAGTTGATAACATTGGCCTTGACACCTACGCGGCCACGACGGCCATAGAGTGTACCGGCATGAACCTTAATCATGGTCACAAGGCGCTCTATCATATCGCGGCGGTTGCGGTACATGGCGATAAGGTAGGCACTCTGTGCCGACATGGTTTCATAGATTGGAACCTCGCGACCACCGGTCTCGTTGAGTACCGACACCTCGGTACTGATACCGAATGTGCTCTTGAGTGTACCCTCGAGGCGGTCTGCATTTTCAATCACAGCATTGTCGGCAATATCATAGTTGGCGATATAGTTCGATACACTGTTGATATACACGTCCTTACCCACGCTCACATTGTGCAGGGTCACGTTACTGATACCGCGCTTGCGCTCGATACCGCAGGGCAGATAAAAACTGCCGGTAGAAACATCGAGCTGTACCTCACCCGAAAATACTACATTGCGAATACGCATCGGATCGAAGCCCTCGGCTACGGTTACACCGGCCCAGTTGCCGCTACATCCGTTCTGTTCAAGAACCTGAATCTCTTCTTTTGTCAGACTGCGAAAAGACATAAAGCTTATTTTTTGAAAGTTGGTTAGTTGCTTATTTGACCGCGAAATTACGCAAAAAGTATGAATTATGAAATAATTTAATTATATTTGCATTACAAAACCTGTCTTTACAATGAAAAAGTTCGCTCTATTCCTTTTTACTTTTCTGATTGTTTTCGCTGCTTTTGGAGAAGACCTTCCCGACAATGTACGCGTCAACGAAGAAATTAACACATACAGAATCATAGCTCGAGAAGGTAAACCATGGCAAATAAAGTCGGAGACTAAGCAAGTTTTCGAAGCTATACGCAGCGACGACAATGTTATGGCCACAACTTACTACAACGACAATATAAGTATCGACAAAGCCTCTGCTCCGGGGGCACAACCGATATACAAACAATGGATCAGCGAAAACAACCTATACGACGATTCGCGCATCTGCGCTCTGCCTATAAGTCTGAAAAAAGGTAAGCCGGTCAAAGCAGAATTCAAATCTACTTGGAAGAATCCGTTTATTTTCAGCACTTTGTTCATGACGCGCAGCTTCTTTACCGCAAACCTGCGCGTAGAAATCATCGTTCCCGCCGAACTTGCAAATCGCATCAGTGTCGAAGCCGACAAGTTTACCGAAGGCATGAAGCTCGAAAAGGCCATCGGTGCCAAAGGCGACGTGACTTACATCGCTACGGCTACCGACATCAAGCCTTTCGAGACTGAAGACTACAGCCAGCCGATCAGGCTTGCATCGCCTCGAATTCTCATTAAGGGTATTTTTGAAGACCTTGGCGCATTGTATTCATATTATCACAAGTTCACCCCGGGCTACGACAATCTGTCGCAAGACATTGTCGCATTGGCAAAGAGCGTCACCGCAAATGCGCCAAACGATATCGCAAAGATCGACAGCATCGCCGACTGGGTACACCGAAACATCAGGTACGTGGCTATCGAGCACGGTGACTACGCCCTCAGCCCCGCCGCACCCGACGAAGTGTATCGAAACCGATATGGCGACTGCAAATGCTCGGCATCGCTTATCAAAGGTATGATGAAAGCCGTAGGTATCGACGGCCGACTGGTATGGATTGGCACAAACAGTCATTCCGACCTCACATGGGACCGACACCCCGCAATGTCGACCGGCAACCATATGATAGCAGCAGCAATCACCGGCGACAGCATTATTTTTGTCGATGGCACTACTCAATTCGCACCGGCCGGACATATACCGGCTGGTATTCGCGGGCAGCAGGCTCTGATCGAAGACGGCGACAAGTATATTCTACACACAGTGCCCTCGATTCCTGCACAGGCTTCGCTTCACCACGTCGATATTAAGGCCGTCATCGACCAAGGCAACTTGTCGGGAAAAATATCTCACACGTATTCAGGCGACTACAAAAATCTCGTAAACAACATTTGCGGCAGCGTTGCTTCCGACCGTATGGAAAAGAGCCTGACAAGACTCGCTTCTGTAGGGCGAAACGACATGGAAATATCTGATGCGGTTATAAACGGCGACAGCCTCAACGCTTCTTTCTACGACCGACAGGCTGTCAAGGCTATCGGAAAGAACATCTACGTAAAGGTCTCCCCGGTATGGAACTGGCTATGCTCGCCTATCGATAAAGCCGACAAACGACGTCGCCCGGCAGTATTCAATATGCGCGAGAATTCTACATCGAATATCACTCTCGCAATACCACAAGGCATGACCGTAAAATCTGTTCCTAAACCATTCAGCATCGACAACGAATGGTTCAAAGCCGACATACAATACTCGGTCGATGATGAATGCGTCTCCTGTACTTCTTCTATACTAATCAAAGAAGGTTTCGTTCCGACCGACAAAGTAGCCGCATGGAACGACTCTTTAAAATCTATCATCAAAGCATCTGATTCCAGAATAGTAATCGAAAAATCAATCTAAGCCATGAAACTCCTTGCACAAGCTTCTATAATCTTATTATCCCTTGCATTCAGCTCAGGGGTACATGCTATCAGCGTAGATAAAATCAACGAACGCGGTGCCAAACTCGCTTGGAACTCGGAAAATGAGATTTTCGACCCAAACACCCCGATTCCCGACAGTATCGCTGCCAAAAACTCGGCGGTGATTATTGCTCGGTTCCGAAGCATCGACGCGCACCACGAACTAAAACCCTCCATTGTAAAAGAGCAACTTACAGGCGCGGCAAGCAATACCACGAATGTCAAAGAGTTTACGCGCACCATGATCAAGTTACTCGACAAAAACGCCCTCGAGCGATACTCTAAATTCGAATTCGGCGAAAAAGACGAAAACTGGATGCGCAACCTCAAGCTTTCGTCTGAGGAGGAAGGATTCGGCGCTCGAATATTCAAGCCCGACGGCAAAATGATAGTCGTTGACCTATCTCAGGCTCTGCCTATTACTGAAGGAAAAAAGGGTAACAAAAAGAAAAACTACCGCATAGCATTGCCTGGACTTGAAATCGGTGATGTTATCGACTTCTTCTACTATTCCGAGGAAATGCGCGAAGAATTCGACATCGCTGCAAGAAATGTCAATTTCGCAGGACGATACCCGATTCTGAACTATAAATTAAAATGCATCACCGACAAGGAACTGACCGTGGAGTTAAGGCCGTTCAACGGTGCGCCTCTGCCTAACAACAGCATCGCAGACGGCAGAAACCTGCTATCGATACATGCTGTGAACCTCAAAGCAATACCGTCGACCAAGTTTGTCAACGAACGCCGACAGGTTCCCTTCTTGCAGATGAGGATTTTGAACAACAACGCCACTCTGCGCTTCAAACCCAAGAACGCCCGCACAGGCGGCGTATTCGTCCTTCCTCCAGAGACATACTATTCCGACATTTCTGAATATCTCCGCAAGTTCAAATACGATTCGGGCATACCCTCGCGTGCCGCGTCGAGAGTCAAGAAATACATCAAGGCCAATCCCGATGCGAAAGTAAAGAAAATTGCCGACTACACTTTTGTTTCGGTGATGTATGAGGCGTTGATCGACAAAACAGGCCACAACCCCACCGAACTCGCATTCATGCTTCGCGATGCCGCCGACAAAGCCAACTTCACAGCTCCGTCGGCTGTTGGTTTCATCAATTCTTTCAACGATGTACCCGCTTCGCAGATTACTTCGCACAATGCCCCCGACTACATGGCTATGATAGGCAAATACCCCTACCATACCGCAACTCCGACCATTTCTGCGCCGGGAGAGTGGATATACCTGTACCATAACGAAGAAGGCGGTTGCTTCAGGAAACTCACCGAAGAAGGCGACAACTTCCCCGAGATGTTCTCTATTCCTCCGACAAAACCGGCCGCAAACACACGCATGGACGAAATCACCCTGACTATCGACACCGAGAGCACAAAGGCGCAGGCCGATGTGAACATCTCGGCAGTTGGTGCAAGCAAAACTCGTCTGGCAGCACAGTTCAATAACGTCCATTCTTGGATTGAAGAGGCCGAAAGATATCTTGGAATTGACCCCAAAGACCACTATATCGACAACGACTTCGATGCGATGAAGTACGAAAAAGATATATACGAAGCTATGGAAAGCTCTATCGAGATAGCTACCGGCACCAAGCCCGCGAGCGTCGACTCGGTAAGTATCACCTCGCGTGGAATCATGCCCGACGCCAAATCATTCGGATGCTTCTACCGAGCTTCATTCGACGACTTCTCTATCGACGCAGGCGAGGAAATGATTGTAAATATTGGCAAACTCTTCTCCGACAACGATCGCTTGTCAGGCGACGACCGTGAGCGTAGCATCGAAGCCACCGGATTTACGCCATACAATTATATCCGTAAACTTCGCATACCTCTGCCCGAGGGATACAGCATCAGCGACGAGGCTCTTGCCGCACTCAATACGGCTAAATCAAACAATCTCGGCACCTTCACATCCGCTGCCATACTCGACAACAACGAGGTGATAATCGATGTTAACCGCCAGCTGCTTGCATATATAATACCGGCCGAGATGTGGCCGCAATATCTCGAATTATCCGATGCCGCTGCCGATTTTGCTTCGGCGGCATTGGTTATCAAAAAGAATGACTAACACTGTATGAAATCGGCGATTACGAGAATAAACGAACTCCGACAGCTGCTCAAAATCGAGTATGAAGCCGAGAAAGAGGCTCTATCTCGTATCGCCGACCGCATTGAGCTGAGCCGACTCTCCGACCGTGGTTGGGCATGGTGGCCGTTGAGGATTGGAAACACATACTACAATTCTCTCAACCAGCGCATTGTCGAAGTCTTCAGGTCGGCCGACATCGACCCCGAAACCGAGCATGAATTCGACTACGGACGCTCGGTCATTTTCTTCACGGCCTCGGGCACGGCCGGCGATACACCAAAGCGCCTGTTCGGTGGCACGGTAAGTTATGTCGACGGCAACCGCATGGCTATAGCCATACCCGACTCGGCTGTTATAGACCGGCTCGACGGCGACAACCGACAGCCGGGCGTGATGCTGTCGTTCGACGAGACCTCATACCGGACGATGTTCGACGCTCTCGACGCTCTCGAATCGGCAAAAGGACGCCTCGGCGAGATTCGCGACATTATTTATTCAACCCAAGCGGTACGCGAGTTGTCGCTCGCCCCGATGACATTCCCATACCTCAACGCATCGCAGCAGCGAGGGGTAAACAAAATCCTTCGTGCTCGCGACGTAGCCGTACTCCACGGACCGCCCGGAACCGGAAAGACCACGACCCTCGTCGAAGCTATCTACGAAACTCTACGACGCGAGAGCCAGGTTATGGTATGCGCCCAAAGCAACAAGGCTGTCGACTGGATATGCGAAAAACTTGTCGACAGGGGCATAAACGTGCTCAGAATCGGCAATCCCTCGCGTGTCGACGACAAGATGCTCGCTTCGACCTACGAACGACGATTCGAGGCACACCCCGACTACCCTACACTATGGAGCATACGCCAGGCGATGAGGCAGCTGCATGCCAAACGTGAACGCACCGACAGCTGGCACCAGAAAATCGAACGTCTCAAAGACCGCGCGATAGGTCTCGAACTGCGTATAAACAATGATATTTTCGACTCTGTACAAGTTATAGCTTCCACGCTCGTAGGCAGCGCCTCGCGACAGCTTACAGGCATGCACTTCCCTACTGTTTTTATCGACGAGGCTGCTCAGGCGCTCGAAGCCGCATGCTGGATACCAATGCGTCGCTGCGACCGCATGATTCTCGCCGGAGACCACTGCCAGTTACCCCCGACTGTCAAATGCTTTGAGGCAGCTCGCGGCGGCCTCGGCAAGTCGCTTATGGAAAGTATTACCGAGACCCACCCCGAATGTGTGACCCTGCTAACAATGCAATACCGTATGCACGCCGACATCATGCGCTTTTCAAGCGATTACTTCTACGGCGGCATGCTCACCGCTGCTCCGGAAGTTTGCGACAGAGGCATACTCGACTTCGACATCCCTATCGAATGGGTAGATACATCAACAACCTCAGACAGCAGCGACGACAACGATACTCGCGATTTTCGTGAAGCCTTGGCCGGTGAAACATTTGGACGCATCAACCGCGACGAGGCAAGGCTAACTGTCGACACAATCGATGCCTACATCAATCGCATCGGCATAGACAGGATTATCGACGAGCGCATCGACTTCGGCATCATTTCTCCATATCGCGCACAAGTGCGATATCTGCGTTCGCTCATAAAGCACAAACCTTGGGCCAAGCAGCTTAGAAAGCTGATTTCGGTTAATACCGTCGACGGTTTTCAAGGTCAGGAGCGCGACGTTATAGTGATTTCACTCGTACGAAGCAATGCCAAGGGCGACATCGGATTTCTCCGCGACCTCAGGCGCATAAACGTCGCTATCACACGAGCCCGAATGAAACTCATTATAATAGGCGACAGCGCCACCTTATCATCAGCACACTCGTTCTACAGACGACTGCACAAGTATATCGACAGCATCAACTGACGACTACGAAAAAACCTCGGAGAATGCGCTCTCTGCAAGCATCATTCTCCGAGGTTCTATTTTATCTGCTTTCGCAATCCCAACTTACTTGGGCATGAAAGCTATATGACCGGGGATATCACCGGTTTTAGCACTCCATTTCAGCTTACCGTCTTTATCGTAGCAGAAAATTGCGCCCGACGATGTATAGTTCTTGGCATCGGTGATAAAGAAATCGCCGGTCGATGCATTCACGGTCATGAAGTACGGGGTAGCGATTTTCTCTTTATCCTCGATATCAAAGTGGCTGTCGCCGATATTGTCGAGTTCGGTCGAAGGCCTTATTGCGCCATAGCGGTAAGTCGCATTGTAGTTGGCATCGTAGGTAGTCTGATAGTAATAAATACGGTCGTTATAGAATGTCAGGCCGTTGTAGTTACCAAGCAGGCTCATGCCCTGCTGTGCATAGTGGCCGTCTTCCTGCTTGCGAAGTACAATCAGTTTGGCTGCCACATCAGCATAGTTACCAAGGCTCGAAACCCAAAGCTGACCGAACTGATCTGCTACTATATCCTGAA
Source organism: Bacteroidales bacterium M2 (assembly GCA_001689415.1). Classification (GTDB taxonomy): domain Bacteria; phylum Bacteroidota; class Bacteroidia; order Bacteroidales; family Muribaculaceae; genus CAG-873. The sequence continues at coordinate 8,870 of LUJM01000043.1, forward strand.
GGTTCAGGCCGTCGGTAGCAATTGTATAGTCAACCTTCATAGTCGAGGGGTCGAGTACGCTCACTGTATTGTCGTATTTACCTACACCGTAGTTGTAAGAGTTTGCAACAAACAGCTTTCCTTCATGGAGGGTGATAGCCTCGGGATTGTAACCTACTGTAGTAGTACCGTCAACTTTGAGTGAGTTGAGGTCGACACGAACTACTGTGCCAAGGTCATTGTCGCCACCTACATACGAGGTTACATAAGCCTTATCGCCGACAAATGCGATTTCGCGGGGAGAGTTGATATCAACCTGGCCGATACGCACCGCTGTCGCTGCATCGAGCACTTCAACCTTGTGGCTTCCGTTTACAACCACATACAGGCGACCATTGTAAATAGCAAGGTCATTGCCTACATCACCAAGTTCAAGCACCTGGTTGGGGTTGTTCTCTGCATACACGTTGCGGATATAATTACCGGTATTATAGTCGAAATAATCGAGTGTGCACTTGTTAGAGCCCATGTTGCCCTCGTTGAGCACATAGAAACCGCGATAGTCACCGCCGTTACCGGCTTTATCTGTTCCGATTTCGGTAGATTCAGAACCCGAAATAACGGGAACTTCATCATCGCTACATGCGCTTGCTGCCACAGCGATCGATGCAAGGAAGAAATACTGTAGAATCTTCATAGTATAGAAATATGTTCTTATTATAATTATCAATTTTAATTTCTCAAGTCGAAGCTCGTTCGAAGTTTATCGACACACAAACCGCACAGCATCGCGCCCTCTCGTAGGGTCGCGGCACAATGCTATTAACTTAAGGAGAAAGAGTGTCAGCGATAGGAGCTTGGCTCTCCGAGACAAGCCTCAGTTAGGCGGTGCATATTCATTGATTATCAGCATCCTATCCAACCACCCTCTCGTAGGGTCGCGGCATGCCGCGACCGGGTGTCAAAAGCATTTATCGATTATAATGCCTCTAACCCGAAAACGCTCAAACTTGCGAAACTTGAGTCGTTAACTCTTTAAGGTTCAAGAGTTACTTAAAGAGGGCGCACGTCGGTGCGCCCTCTTTATATTTATCTGAAATTCAGATTATTTGTCCAGGTGAGGACCTGCTGCAACGAGTGCCTTGCCGGCTTCGTTGTTCTCGTACTTCTTGAAGTTCTTGATGAAGCGCGATGCGAGGTCTTCGGCTTTGGTGTACCACTCTTCTGCATTTGCGTAGGTATCGCGGGGATCAAGGATCTTAGGATCTACGCCGGGAAGTTCGGTAGGAATCTCGAAGTCGAAGATAGGAAGGGTCTTGGTGGGAGCCTTAAGGATAGCACCGTCGAGGATAGCGTCGATGATACCACGGGTATCTTTGATCGAGATACGTTTGCCGGTACCGTTCCAACCGGTGTTCACGAGGTAAGCCTTGGCACCTGATACTTCCATACGCTTAACGAGTTCCTCTGCGTATTTAGTGGGGTGCAGTTCGAGGAAGGCCTGGCCGAAGCATGCCGAGAAGGTCGGGGTAGGTTCGGTGATACCACGCTCGGTACCTGCAAGCTTAGCGGTGAAGCCGCTCAGGAAGTAGTACTTGGTCTGCTCGCTGTTCAGAATCGATACGGGAGGAAGAACACCGAATGCGTCAGCCGACAGGAAGATCACGTTCTTTGCGGCAGGACCGTGGCTGATAGGCTTAACGATGTTTTCAATGTAATCGATAGGATAGCTTACGCGGGTGTTTTCGGTAACGCTCTTGTCGGCGAAGTTGATTGTGCCGGCTTCGTCTACGGTTACGTTCTCAAGGAGAGCGCCACGACGGATAGCGTTGTAGATATCGGGCTCGCTTTCTTTGTCGAGGTTGATTACCTTGGCATAGCAGCCGCCTTCGAAGTTGAATACACCGTTGTCGTCCCAACCGTGTTCGTCGTCACCGATAAGGAGACGTTTGGGGTCGGTCGAAAGGGTGGTCTTACCTGTACCGGACAGACCGAAGAAGATTGCGGTGTTCTCGCCGTTCTTGTCGGTGTTGGCCGAGCAGTGCATTGAGGCAATGCCCTGGAGGGGAAGGAAGTAGTTCATCATCGAGAACATACCTTTCTTCATTTCGCCACCGTACCAGGTGTTGATGATTACCTGCTCGCGGCTGGTGATGTTGAATACTACGGCTGTTTCGCTGTTGAGACCGAGTTCTTTGTAGTTGGTAAGTTTAGCCTTCGATGCGTTGTATACGATGAAGTTGGGGGTGAAGCTTTCGAGGTCTTCTGCAGTAGGACGGATAAACATGTTGGTCACGAAGTGTGCCTGCCATGCTACTTCCATGATGAAGCGTACGGCCATGCGGGTGTCCTTGTTAGCGCCGCAGAAGCAGTCTACTACATAAAGTTTCTTACCTGAAAGTTCGCTGAGTGCAAGAGTCTTGCAAGCTTCCCATGCAGCCTCGCTTGCGGGCTTGTTGTCGTTGGGATATTCGGGGGTAGTCCACCAAACGGTGTCTTTCGATTTTTCGTCGAGGACGATGAATTTGTCCTTAGGCGAACGGCCGGTATATACACCGGTCATCACGTCGACTGCGCCGAGTTCGGTTACGACGCCACGCTCGAATCCTTCGAGGGTAGGAAGGGTTTCCTGCTCGAACAGTTCTTCGTACGAGGGATTGTACACCACTTCGGTGGTGCCATCGATGCCGTATTTTGCCAGATCTGCTTTGATCTCGGCCAGACGGGCCTTCTTGACTTCTTCAATCTTGCTCATTGTAGTTTGCTTGAAAATATTGTAGTTATGTGTTGATTGTTTCCTTGTTATTTGCCGTTTGATTTTGGCCTTGTTTTACAAGTGCAAAGGTAGTCAAAATTTTTCATTCATGACCTAATTAGCGAAAAATTTCTTTATTAATAAAATTTAATTAGGCTTGAATCTACTCTCTTTGCTATTCTTCCTTTCGCAAAAGTGATAACGCTCTAACGCGCTGTGTGGTTGTCGATTTAATATTTTTTATCAGGCCGGAGACGGGCGCTCCGGCCTGACTGTTTTTACACATTGAAACGGAAGTGCATGATATCTCCGTCGCAAACAACGTATTCCTTGCCTTCTACCGCCATTTTTCCGGCCTCGCGTACTGCGGTCTCGCCACCAAGGTTCACGTAGTCGTCATATTTGATAACCTCGGCACGGATAAAGCCTTTCTCGAAGTCGGTATGGATGATTCCGGCGCACTTGGGCGCTTTTGAGCCGCGACGGAAAGTCCACGCGCGAACCTCGTCGGCACCGGCGGTAAAGTAGGTCTGAAGGTCAAGTAGCGCGTAAGCCGCACGTATCAGGCGAGATACACCCGATTCCTCAAGGCCGATTTCGGCAAGGAATTCCTGGCGTTCTTCCCAGGTGTCGAGTTCGGCAATCTCGCTTTCGGTGCGGGCGGCTACGATAAGCATTCCAGCGCCTTCGTCTTTAATTGCCTCTCGAACGGCTTCTACATACTTGTTGCCACCGGCTGCGGCCTCGTCATCTACGTTGCACACATAGAGTACAGGCTTTGATGTAAGCAGGAAAAGCTCGCGGGCAAAGCGTTCTTCTTCCTCCGAATCAAACTCTACGGCGCGGGCCGGTTTACCCTTTTCGAGTGTTTCCTTGATTTTTGTAAGCACACCGGCCTGCATCTTGGCCGATTTGTCCGCTCCGGTCTGGGCGGCCTTGATTGTCTTGGCAAGGCGTGTCTCCACGGTCTCAAGGTCCTTGATCTGAAGCTCCATGTCGATGATTTCCTTGTCGCGGACAGGGTCTACCGAACCGTCTACGTGTGTGATATTCTCATCGTCAAAGCAACGAAGCACATGGATTATGGCATCGGTCTCGCGGATATTGGCAAGGAATTTATTTCCAAGACCCTCGCCTTTAGACGCTCCTTTTACAAGGCCGGCGATATCTACTATTTCTACTGTGGCGGGCACGACCGACCGGGGATTGCACATTTCTACAAGTTTGGTCAATCGGTCGTCAGGCACGGTTATAACGCCCACGTTGGGTTCTATGGTGCAGAAGGGGAAGTTCGCCGACTGCGCTTTTGCATTTGACAGACAATTGAACAGTGTTGATTTGCCGACGTTAGGCAGGCCGACGATGCCGCATTGTAGTGCCATATATCTTTTTATTTCTGCTTATTACACAATTTTGCACGGTAAAGCGCCGCCAATGCGACGTTTTGCCGTGCAAAGTTAGTGATTTTTTGTATATTGTGAAAATATCGCGATAGCTTATCAAGCACACTGCGTCTTAGCGAAGCTTGATACGCTGACCGATACTAAGTTTCGATTTTGTCGACAAGCCGTTGAGGCGGCAAAGACGTGCTACTGTTGTTCCGTTGCGCGATGCTATCTTGCTAAGGGTATCACCCTTGCGCACTCGGTATGTCGAACTCGACGCGTGAGCGCCACTCTGCTTGGTCGACGCCTGACGTACATAAGGCTTGACAGGGTTCTCTTTCAAGTACTGACGAGCATACTCTGAGTTCGCCGACGGCGAGTAGTTGCGGGCATTCTGATAAGTCTGCTTATCAAATGTATAAGTATCTGTATGCGTTGTCTGGTTCGCAAAGTCGAAAATCGCACACGGGTTGATTGCATAGCCCATGTAGCGGGTTTCGAAGTGAAGGTGAGGGCCGGTCGAACGGCCGGTATTGCCACCAAGGGCAATCGGGTCTCCTACCTTGACATACTGACCTTCCTCTACAAGGAATGCCGACAGGTGGCCGTAGACAGTCTCAAGATCATTGGTATGGCGCAGCACTACATAATTGCCGTAGCCGCGGCGCTCAAAATTGGTGATACGAACACGCCCGTCGAATGCTGCGCGGATTGTATCGCCGATATTAACCTTCAAGTCTACGCCCTTGTGCATGCGGCGGAAACGGCGACGGTAGCCATAGGGCGATGTGATATAGCCGGGATGAGGCATCGAGAACCTCGACACATCAATCTGGGCGCTCGACGGCACTGCGGCATCGCTGTAGCAGTTTACGCGTTTGCTGTCCCAGCCTTCGGTATAGATATCGAATTCGGGTTCTTCTTCCTCGTTGAAGAGTTCTTCAAGATATTTGGTGGTATTTTCCACCGAGATGCCGGCATTGCCCTGGTTGGCAAGAAGGTTGTCATGACTGGCGGCATGACGGTCGGGCAATTGATATGTTTGAGCCGATATTCCTGCGCTGGCAAGCAGGGCGGCAAAGACTGTGGCTAAAAATCCTTTCATCGGAGAGATTTACTGTTCCGGGTTAGTTAGAAGATTATTGGTGGGCTGTCTTAAATCAAAGTTCGTCTGGAGCGTAGGTTGCCGGCAACGTGATGAGTGTGTAGTCGAAAATCTCTTCCGGTTTAAAGAAGCGTTTGATTTCGATTTCTGCGTTTTCAGGGCTGTCGGATGCGTGGATGATATTCTCCTGGCCACTCATTCCAAAGTCGCCGCGGATTGTTCCGGGCGCTGCCTTGCGGCAATTGGTCGAGCCGGTCATTGTGCGTACCACTGTCACTGCATCCTTTCCGGAAAGTACGGCTACGATTACCGGCGTGGCCATCATCGAGCGTACAAGGTCGGGGAAGAAATCGCGGTCTACCAAATGTGCATAATGCTCTCGTAGGATTTCCTCATTGAGTTGCATCATTTTGATTCCGGCGATGCGCAATCCTTTGCGCTGAAAACGTGTCATCACATCACCTACAAGGCCGCGGGTAATGGTTGACGGCTTGAATATTATAAATGTTTGCTCCATGGCGAGCGGGTTAAGGCTGATTAGTGGGTTTTTATTTTCCCCAAAGTTACTGATTCTTAATGGCTTTGGCAAATTTTCAAGGTATAAAAAGTGTGAACAAAACTTTCTCACCCTCAATTCGCGCCAAACCACCCCTGTAAATCAGCAAGTTAGCCCCTCAGAAAAAGTTTTTATAAAAATCTTTAACTGAGCCCGACGCCAATTTGCATGATCAACCAACTCCGGCTATCGCTCGCGCCGACATTATGCCGTCGATTGCTGCCGAGACTATACCTCCGGCATACCCTGCGCCTTCGCCACACGGATATAGACCGGGCATCGACACATGGGCAAGTGTCTCACGGTCACGAGGTATACGCACCGGCGACGACGTACGGGTCTCGTCGCCGATAAGCACTGCTTCAGATGTCAGGAAGCCGCGCTGCTTGCTGTTGAAAACCTTGAAACCCTCGCGCAAGCGACGCGCAATAGGCTCGGGTAGAAGCTGGTCGATACGGCGGCTCAACAGGCCGGGGGGATACGATGAGCGGGGCAGGTCCAAAGACTCGCGACCGTCTACAAAGTCGGTCATGCGCTGAGCCGGGGCTTGCTGCGTTCCTTCTGCAGCCTCGAAGAAACGATGCTCGATACTTTCTTGGAAGTACATCATTTTCAGCGCCTTGTCGTCTGCATTTTCGGGGTCGGGAATATCATCGGGCAGTACCTCTACTACCATACCGGAGTTTGCCCAACGGGTACCGCGGTTGGCTGGCGACATGCCGTTGACAACAAGCTGTCCGGGGGCGCTGGCCGCAGGGATGATGTAACCGCCGGGGCACATGCAGAATGAGTACACTGCCCTGTCGTCTACGCGAGTAAGCATCGAATATTCGGCTGCAGGCAAGTATTTGCCTCTACCCTGCGACGAATGATACTGCAATTTATCGATCAATTCCTGCGGATGCTCAAGACGGACACCCACTGCAATACCCTTGGCCTCAAGTTCTATGCCCTGGTTCTTGAGGAAGTGATATACATCTCGCGCCGAATGGCCGGTTGCAAGAAGCACCGGGCCATGCCATTCGTTGCCGTGACGGTCTTTTACTCCAACCACCGACTTGTTATCGCCACTCAAAAGCAACGACTCCACACGTGTGCCGAAATGAACCTCGCCACCCGAGGCTATGATAGTTTCACGCATAGCCTTGATTACCGACGGCAACTTGTCCGTGCCGATATGAGGATGCGCGTCTACAAGGATATCGCGCTGCGCTCCATGCTGATAGAATATCTTTAATACCTTGTCAACCGGGCCGCGCTTCTTGCTTCGGGTATAGAGTTTGCCGTCGGAATATGCTCCAGCGCCACCTTCGCCGAAACAATAGTTCGAATCCGGGTCAACTATGCCCTCTCGGTTGATTGCGGTCATGTCGCGGCGGCGACTGTCTACGTCTTTGCCACGTTCCAGCACTATGGGTTTCAACCCCAATTCTATCAGCTCGAGGGCGGCAAAAAGACCGGCCGGGCCTGCTCCGACTATCACAACAGGCTTGCAGTCAGAGACATTGCCGTACTCTATCGGCTCGATTGCCACTGCCGACTCATCTATGTCGTCGACATGCACTTTCACACTGAGGTTAACCGCCACTCGGCGCTGACGCGCATCTATTGACCTGCGTACAATATCTACTCGCTTCACGCGTGCGCGTTCTATATATAGTTGACGGGCACATTCGGCGCTAAGTCTATCAGCCAATGCAGCCGTTGCCGGGTCTACCCGGAGTGTTAGTGTTTCAGTCATGGTTTTGCATCGTATTTAGTTTGCGGGCTATTCGTCGGTTCATTATCACCACAGTCACTGCCGATAGGATAAAGGCTATGAAATCGCTCGAACACATGGCGATCCACACACCGTCGACACCGTAGTACGGCGGCAGCAGCCACAATAGCGGCACCAGGAGAATAAGCTGGCGAGTCAGCGACAGGAATATCGACAGTTTGGGCATGCCTATCGATTGGAAATAATTCTGTATCACTATCTGCGACCCGACAAAGGGATAGAATAAAAAGAAGATTCGGAAGCCGTCGCGGGCGATAGCTATCATTTCGGCATCTGTCGTAAACATGTTGCTTATCACATCGGGGAAGATCTCGGTTAGCAGCCAGCCCACAAGCGATACTATCGTGGCAATCCAGATACCCTTCATCAATGTTTCTCTGATTCGTATCCAACTCGCCGCGCCATAGTTATACCCCAGGATAGGCTGCATACCCTGTGTGATACCGAAGATTATCATCACGAAAAACATCGACGTACGATTGATGATGCCGTAGGCGCCTACGGCCATGTTGCCGTCTGCACCGGCACTGTCGAGCAAGGCCTTGTTGATAAACACCACTACAAGGCAGGCGCAGCAGTTCATCAGGAATGGAGACAGGCCGATAGCGTAGACCTTACGCACTACCGACCAGTCGATACGCCACGACTGCCGCACGAAATGTATCTCGCTCTTATGCGATACGAAATGAATCAACACCCATACGAAGGCTGCCGACTGCCCCACAATGGTTGCAAGTGCTGCTCCGGCAATACCCCAGTCGAAAACGAATATAAATAACGGTGCAGCCACGACATTGACAGCCACCGACAGCAGTGCCGACACCATCGCCTTACGAGGGTAGCCGGTAGCCCTCATCAGGCTGTTGAGGCCGAGAAATACATAGGCGATAGGCGTGCCCGCAAGGATGATATACATAAATTCGCGAGCATAGCCTATGGTCTGCTCGGTTGCGCCGAAGAAATACAATATCGGGTCGAGCCATACTATACCTATCGTCATTATAACCAAGGCATGTATCAGGCACAGTATAGTCACGTTTCCTACTGCCATCGAAGCCTTGGCCACATTGCGCTGACCAAGAAATATCGATGATATAGTAGCTCCGCCGACGGCTACAAGCACACAGAAGGCAACCACCAGGTTCATCAGAGGAAAGGTAATCGCAAGACCGGTGATAGCCATAGCGCCAACTCCGCGACCGATAAAGATACTGTCGACTATATTGTACAGCGAGGTAGCAAGGCTGGCGATAATTGCCGGCAAAGAATACTGCCATAGCAACTGACCTATGGTACGCTGGCCAAGGACGTCTGTACTCGCAGTTGCTGACTGTTGACTTTTGTTTGCGGACATAAGCTATTGTGTTAAGTAACTCGCAAGTATTCGCTGCGAGTTACATTGTTTTTTCATATAAACTAATTTTTAAGAGCTACTTAAGAGTTACCTAAGAATCACTTATATTTTCTGTAATTTAGCTTCGCAAGCACGGCTTGCGCTATTTCATTAGTCCCTCACAGGGCAAAGAAACCTCTATTACCGCCACGCTACTATGTCTTTTTCAAGCATCTGAATAGCGTCTTGGGCGGGATGATGAATCCGGAAAAAGAAAAACCGCCTCGACATCATCGGGACGGTTTCTTTGTTGCGGAGGCAGGACTCGAACCTACGACCTTTGGGTTATGAGCCCAACGAGCTACCACTGCTCCACTCCGCGCTGTTTTGATGCTGCAAAATTACTACATATTTCTGAACCTTGCAATAGCTTTAATATATTTTAACTTTACAGCATATATATTTCATACTTTGCCGACTTCTCCGGACTCTCCGGCGCCAAACAAGGCAAAATCGTAGATGATAGGGTCTTCGGGGTTAAAACGTCGAAGCGATTCGGTTAGCTCTACAACCGCCCGACGGTCGTTGGCCTTACGCTCAAGCAGGCCGAAAGCTCGCGCCGTATTGCCCGAGTGGACATCAAGCGGTATGTATAGTTGGCTCGGCTTGAGCAGTTTCCAGATACCGATATCTATTATACCGTCATCCCTCACAAGCCAACGCAAAGCCATGTTGAGTCGTTTCAACGCCGATGTATCTACTTTGTCGGGCAGGCAGCGGGTAGGACCGCACAAAGGGTCGAGGCTCGCGCGGTCGGCTTCGGATGTGATATTGTTTATTGCCTTGGCGAGTTCCCAGGCTGGCGATTCACTGCGTTCAATGCCTATGCTGCGCCCAAATTCCTCGAGCGATCCATAGCCCCGATAGATGCTGCGTAGACCGCGAAGGGCATACCGAAGATGACGCCCGAAAAAGGTGCGGTGGATATTGTCTTCGGGTATCGACTCTATGTCGCCTTCCATAACAAAGCGGTAGGGGCTGTTGCATAGCAACTGGTGCATATGCTCGCCATTGCGCAATATCATGCTTCTGCGGCCCCACGAAATAATCGAAATCAAATAGGCCGATATCTCTATATCGCGGGGGTCGTCGTAGCGCTTCGGAAACTGAATAGGGTCGTCTTCGGCGAAACTTGCCACGTTGTAACGCGCGGCAAGTTCGTCGAGTACGGTTTTAAGGTCTTCTGCCATTACTTAAATGCGTTCAAGTACCGTTGCTATTAGGTCTTTTATGCCTGATTTATAGTTGGGGTTGGCCTCGGTATTGAAGCGGTTGGCGATTATTGAGCATACTGTCATGCAGCGGTGCCCCATAAGGCGGCCCATACCGGCAAGCGGGGCGCTCTCCATTTCATAGTTGGTGATGCGGCGGCCTTTGTGCTCGAACTGCTCGATAAGCCTGTTGAGGTCGGGGTTGGCAAGTTCGAGGCGCACTTGGCGACCCTGGGGACCGTAGAAGCCCACTGCCGAGATTGTATTGCCGCGTACCATATCGTCGCCGCCGATGCGCTTTACCAATTCTTCGTCTGCATCCACCACATACGGACGTGCCCACAGAGGATTCCACTTGGTGTCGCGGCAAAGGGCTTCCTCAAAGTCGAGGTCGGCAACTTCGTTACGTCCGGCATAGTAGTTGAGTACTCCGTCGAAGCCGATAGATTTCTCTGCGATGACTGGTGTGCCAAGGCGAAGCTCGGGCTGCAACGCTCCTGATGTGCCGATACGCACCATTGTGAGACGGCGCAAGGTATCGCGCACCTCCCTGGTATTGAAATCTACATTGGCCAATGCGTCGAGCTCGGTGATGACAATATCGATATTGTCCGGACCGATACCGTGGCTTATGCACATTATGGGCTTGCCTTTGTAGGTGCCGCCTATGGTATGGAACTCGCGAGACGAGACTTCAAATGTCCTCGTGTCAAAAAACGAGGCTACCATATCTACGCGGCCGGGGTCGCCGACAAGGATAATATTGTCTGTGAGCTGTTCGGGATGAAGATGTATGTGAAATACGGTGCCGTCGGGATTAATGATGAGTTCCGACTCGGGGATAATTTTGTTTGCCATGTCTGGTGTGTTTTACTTTAGTATATTATTTAAACAATAAAAGAGGGTACAACGTTTTCATCGAGCCTTTACAACCGGCGCAAATCGTCCGCCGGGCAGCGATACTATCATGTCGCTCATCTCAAGGTCGAATAGCAGGGCCGTAAGGTGTTGTACAGGTTTGCCGGTAGCGGCGCACAAGTCATTGACTGTCGCCATTGGGTTGGCGCTTATAAAATCTATAATCGCTGTTTGCTCGTCGGTCAGGAGTGGCAGCTCTTGCTGCATACCGGCACGCGGGCGAACGGCCCAGTTCATTTGCTCGATCAGGTCGTCGGCATCGCGGATAATGGATGCCTCTCGCGAGGCTATCAGGGCGTTGCAGCCGCGACTGTATTTGTCGCTCGCCCGACCGGGGGCGGCCATAACCTCGCGATTATATGCCCCGGCTATACGAGCAGTCGACATTGCCCCGCCTCGAAGGTCGCTTTCTACAATAACAGTCACATCGGCCAGCCCGGCTACGATGCGGTTACGCTCAAGGAAGTTGCCTCGGTGTATCGCTGCCGAACTCGTATATTCTGTCAACAGGAAGCCCCCTTCGGCTACGATACGGCGGGCGTCGTTGCGGTGGTCCGCAGGGTATATTGTGCTCAATCCGTGTGCAAGGACTGCGCCGGTGGGTACACCGGTCTGCACGGATGCTCGGTGTGCACAGATATCTACGCCATATGCAAGGCCGCTCACTATCACCACTTTGTCGAGCTTTTCCGCAAGGTCCGCCACAAGTCGCGATGTAAAGTCTGCACCATAGGGCGTGCAGTGGCGCGTTCCTACAACAGATACAACATGCTCGGGGAATGCCTCGCAATTTCCCAACACAAAAAGCATGGCTGGGGCATCGTCGCACTCGGCAAGGCGCACAGGGTAGCCCTCGCTTCCGGCCACGATTACCTTGATATTGTTGTCGTGTACGAAATCGGCTTCACGGCGGGCGGCCTCAAGGGCATCGCGACGGCGCTTACTGTCAAAAAAACTTTCGCGAAGGCCGGTTATTGCCGACAGCCGTCTTGCTTCCTGTTCGAAAAAATCACGAGGGCTCACCCCAAGGTCGCGAAAGCGCCGGGATGTGCCTACGTTGATATTGCGATAGGTGGCAAATGCTATGTCGTATACAAAGCTGTCGTCGTAGAGCATTGCTGTTATTTTTATTTAAGATAGGCGGCAAAGGCTTCGGCCAAACGTTCGCCTCGCGACAGTCGGCCATTTTCAAAGGAGGCTATTTCAACTACGGCGCGTATCACCGGCTGGCCGTCGGGCTTGAAAATATCCTGATGAAACACAAACACCGGTCCGCGGCGCGACAGACTCAGTTTGCTCACCATTGAATCTCCGAGCCCGAGCGGATTGAGGTATTTCACCTCTATTCGCGACACCACTGGGTCGTAGCCATGGGCATGCATCTCTCGGAAACTGAGACCGGCCTGTTCGCAGAATTCATGGCGCGTATGTTCGAGATAATGCAGATAGTTGGCATTGTTTACAATACCTTCGGCATCGACCTCGTAGTCGCGCACCTTGATTGGCAGTTCGAATATATAGTCCATTACATATCAGTATCAAAGGGTTACACCGCTTGTTATTGACCTATCATACTCAAGAACTCGTCTTCGTTGATAATAGGTATGCCGAGTTTCTGTGCTTTCTCGAGCTTGGAGGGGCCCATATTCTCTCCGGCAAGGATATAGTCGGTTTTCTTGGATATCGAGCCTACGTTCTTTCCGCCGTGCGCCTCGATCATAGCCTTGTACTCGTCGCGCGAGTGGCGGGAAAAAACTCCGCTGATTACAAACGACTTGCCGCCGAGGGCGTCGGATACCGGTCCGGCGGCGATGTCTCCGGATACGGCCATTGTCACCCCGGCGCGGCGCAGGCGCTCTACCATGGCGCGGTTGTCGCTGTCGGCAAAGAAGGACTCGATTGTGGCCGCAATCCTGGGACCGACATCTTCGATTGATGCAAGCTCGGCGGCATTCATTGCCATAAGCCTGTCGATATCTTTTGCGGCGCGGGCGACTTTCTTGGCGGTGGTCTCTCCTACATAGGGGATTGACAGGGCGAATACTACTCGCTCAAAAGGCACGTCGCGGCTCGCTGCTATGCCGTCGACTACGCGGCGGGCACTTTTTTCAGCAAATCCGTCGAGGGTCATCAGGTCTGCTACGCTAAGGTCGTAGAGATCGGCGGGTGTCGACACAAGTCCGCGGGCGTACAGAGCGGCGGCGGTTTCTTCGCCGATACCGTCGATGTTCATCATCCTGCGACCTACGAAATGCTCGATTCTGCCAACTATCTGCGGCACACAGCCATATTTGTTAGGGCAAACCCATGCAGCCTCGCCCTCTACGCGCACCAATTGTGTGCCGCATGCCGGGCAATGGCTCACAAACTGCACTGCCGGCTCTCCCGACATACGCTCCGACAGCTCTACGCCGGTAATCTTGGGTATAATCTCGCCGCCTTTTTCAACATACAGCATATCGTGTTCGTGGATGTCGAGCGTACGCATTATATCCTCGTTGTGCATCGAGGCTCGTTTAACTATTGTTCCGGAGAGCAACACCGGTTCGAGATTGGCTACCGGGGTGATGATGCCCATACGGCCAACATCGAATGATACAAATCGCAATCGTGTGAGCGCCCGCTCGGCGGCAAACTTGTAAGCGACAGCCCAGCGAGGCGACTTGGCGGTAAAGCCCAGATTGAGTTGCTGGCGCAACGAATCGACCTTGAATACCAGGCCGTCGGTAGCTACAGGCAGCTCTTTCCTGGCCTTGTCCCAGTGATTGATAAAGCTGTCAACCTCCTCGATATTATGAAGGCGTGTCATCACATCCGACACTTTGAAACCCCACGAGCGGGCTGCAATCATATTGTCGTAGTGATTGTCGAAAGGCAATTCGGGGCCGAGAAGGTAGTAGAGGTACGCATCGAGACCGCGGTGCCCCACCTCGGCAGGATTGAGCAGTTTCAATGTACCGGCTGCCGCATTGCGAGGATTGGCAAACAGCGGTTCGCCCGCAGCCTCGCGCTCGGCATTAAGGCGGTCGAACGCAGCCCACGGCAACACTATTTCGCCTCGGATTTCAAAGAAATCGGGCCAGCCGCTGCCTTGCAGTTTGAGGGGTATCGATTTGATAGTGCGCACATTGTCGGTAACAACATCGCCTTTCTCGCCGTCGCCTCGGGTCACAGCACGCACAAGGCAGCCATGCTCATAGATGAGCGAGATGCCAGTGCCGTCGAATTTCATCTCTCCCACGATATCGGCTTTTTGGCCAAGCAGCGCCTCGTCGGTACGCCCGAACCAAGCATCTACATCATCGATTGAATATGTATTTGTAAGCGACAGCATCGGGTAGATATGCTGCGCCTGCTCGAAACCGGTGTTGATATCGCTGCCCACACGCTGCGTGGGCGAGTTTTTGTCGTAATGTTCGGGGTGCGCGGCCTCGAGTGCCTCAAGCTCTTTCATCAGCATATCAAAGTCGTGATCGCTGATTTCCGGGGCATTGAGCACGTAGTAATTATAGTTATGTCTGTTCAGTTCGTCGCGCAAGGCGTCGATACGTTCGATTTCTGTCATATTCCTGATACTTTATCGGGGTGATGAGCAATATAGTCTTTCCAGGATTTCGCACCTTTGGCCACTACCGGTTTCTGTGATTCATAGAAGTGGCAAAGTGCGGCGGCGAGGGCATCGGTGGCATCGAGTTTGGGCAGCAGGTTCTCGCGCGGGATATTCAGAATCCGCACAAGCATCTCGCACACCTGTTCTTTTGACGACGCGCCGTTGCCCGTGATAGCCATTTTTATCTTTCTGGGTTCGTATTCGGTAATTGGCACTTGTCGGCTCAAGGCTGCTGCCATAGCAACACCCTGGGCTCGACCGAGTTTGAGCATCGACTGTACATTCTTGCCGAAAAACGGTGCCTCGATAGCCATTTCGTCGGGGCAATACTGATCCACAAGCATACTCACACGCTCGTAGATACGCCCAAGGCGCATGTAGTGGTCGCCGATTTTCGCGAGCTCGATAAGCCCCATGGCAATCATCTTTGGCTTGCGGCCATAGATGCCGAGGATACCATAGCCCATGATATTCGTACCCGGGTCGATGCCTATTATTATGCGGTCGGCCGCTTTAACCTTTTCGTCCATTGGCGCTTTGGTGGTCATATACAACGTCGAGCTGCGACTCGAACATACACACAGCCATACCCCAACGACGGCCTATCTCAGCATACACCGACGGAAGCACACGCTCATGGAAGTCGCTCATAACGTCTGCCGAAGGGGCTCGCATCTGGAGCGCGAATGTTCGTATCTGCTGGCCGGTGAGGCTGTTGGTCGTTGCTTCGCCATGCATTTCTGTGAGAAGCATGCCGTAGAGTCCCGACTTTTCGGCAGTCGGTATATGGCTGTCGCGGATAAATGCTATGAAGTCTGCAGCGTGGTTCGAATCGACTGCAAATGTGGTATTAAAGAGAATCATCGTAGTGTTAAGATTTAGTTTCGGCCCGGTGCTTTCTTTTCCAAGCCCTTGCAAGGAATCCGACATGACGCAGCACTGTGGGTATAAAGCCGTAGTAATACGACATTATCCTGAATCGTTCGCGCAACGAGGCTCGGTGGTTGCGCGTAGTCATGCCCTCGCTAAGGTAGTCTATAAGCACCGTATCTGTAAGGCCTATATTTTTGCGAGAATGTTGAAGGCAGCGTATACACCAGTCGTAATCGGCTGAAAATCGGTAGTCAAGATTATAAAAGCCAACAATCCTTCTCAGGGCCACGAAGGCCTGGTGACACACCAGCATGCCGTCGGCAAAGGATTTGAGGGTCAGGCTATCGGGAGCGGTAAGATGACGCGGCCCGATATATGCACCGTCATTGTCGACTATATTTGTCTGCCCATATACGATACCGGGGGTATCGTTGCTATTGATTGCATCAGCTATATGCTGTAAAGTGTCGGCGTCGTGAAACTTGTCGCCGGCATTTAAGAATATCAGATACAGCCCGGTTGTGTACCCTATACCCTTGTTCATGGCATCGTAGAGGCCGCGGTCGGGCTCCGACACTACGCGCCGGCGGTCAGAGCAATGCCGGTCGACAATCTTGAGAGTACTGTCGGTAGACACCCCGTCGACAATGATATGCTCATAGTCGGTAAACGACTGGCTGTCGACACTTTCGAGCGTGCGCTCAATCGTATCGGCAGCATTGTAAGTCACTGTTATTATAGCAAATAGTGGTGTCATCAGGCAGTCGGGTCGCAGTTTTTAAATATTTCATTGAACTTGTTCTCTCTCTGAGGCGCATCCTCGCGTACCCGCATGGTAAACCCGAAGCGCTTCGACCCCATTTTGTCGCTCATACAATCGCTGAAACGGTCGATAGCGCCGCTGTCTACGATGTCGTAGGCCACGGTATGGTCAATCGGCGCGTCGTGGAAACGTCGGGGCATACTGTTGAGGTGCCCCTGCTCTATGGCCGACAGACGTGTTACCCTTCGCCAAGTAGAACCGGTACTGTCGGCGGCGATACACAGCAAGGCATCGTCGCGATCGGCAATGGCTGCGAATAACACAGGCTCATCGTCGAAGTGCTTCATAGGGCTGTTCTCGCCCACGGCGTAAATCTCGCTCAGCGGTATCTTTATTGCTTTTTCATTTGCATAAGCCATGACGAGATAACCCTGTGCCAGGTCGAGGGGTATGGTAAGGGCAAGGCGGCAGTCATCGCCACCGTCAAGCCAGAGGTCCTTACGAGAATAGAGCAAGTCGTTTTCGCCTGTAAAATAGAGATAGCCGGAGGGTTCGACATAGCCCGATTCGTGTTCGTGCAACAGATTCGATCGCCAATGCGATGTATCAATCACCGGCTCGGAAGCACTGCTGTCCGCCTCTACGGCAATTACCTGAACGGGAACGGATGTATCTTCTTTAGACACTTCAGGCTCGACAGGCTTTTCTTCTTCATACATTGCGATTCTCATCTTGTGCTCGGCACGCAACTCCTCGCGCTCACGCTTGAAGTCCTCGATAGCCTCGCCATGATATTCGCGAGTAGACTGACCGCTCTGACGGACGAACAAACGCCCGTCGAAGAATACCGGCTCGAGCGACTGCTGCACGGTAATGCAAACAACGCCCTTTTCAGCCTCATCGTCGGCGGCAACCTCGATTTTACGGCCTATGCGCTCACCGAAGGCCTGATTGATAATGTCTTCGATAAATACACACAGGCTGTCGATTCCGGTAACTTTATGACGGTGCGTACCTGCCATTGCCGGATGACGCTGGAAATACTTGAAGTCGTCGTGCATTCCGACCTCGAAACCGTCGTTGTTGACACCGATATACAGCTGTCCGCCGTTTGCGTTGAGCATACCTGCAATACGGCTGAGGATATGCTTCTGCTGCTCTTCGGGCGACTCGCGCATCTCCTCGCCGGGGGCTGTAGCCGGGAAGACGATAGAGGTCTTGAATTCGAGATATTTAGATTCCGAACCGTAGTACTTGCCTCGGCGGGTCTCATTGTTGACATTCAGTTTCTCCTTGATTTTTTCCTTGATATCAGATGCGATACCGTCGGCATCGCCGCCTGACAGATGTATCATATTGTAAGCCAACACCATGCGGGCGATTATACCCTCAAGCTCGTTGGAAGGAGCGTTGACAGTGGCATACAACTCGGGGTTGGGCGACACATCCTCGAGCCACGACACCATTTCGAGTCGGTGGTAAATCATCTTGAGGAACGGATCGGCAAGCGCTACCGGGGCAAGCGCCTCGAGGCGGTCGGCATCTATGCGGCTGTTGGTGGCATAGAACTGGTGCAAGGTAAGCAAGGAGGCATGCGCAAGAAGCTTTTCGGCGAGCTTTTCGTCGGCGATAACCAATGCCAACAGCCTGCCGAAACGCAGATAATCGTATGCCTTGATCAAGTCGGTCTCGGCAATAGATTTAAAACGTATAATCTCGATAATCTCGCGTATGTTATCTACAGACAGTAATTCATCGAGATCTCTGAAAACGGCCTCCTCGGCCTCGCGAATCTCGATTTCTGCCGCATCGACCTCTCCTATGCCCTCGATAAGGTTGCGGAATGCCTCGTTCTTGCCGAATACCATGTCCGGATCGTCGGGGTAATCGGTAATATATGCTTTCAACTGGCCCTGCTGGCCGATATTCATAAACCGTACCTTCACAATATCGCCGATACGACATTCGGTATTGTCGGCAGGATGCGTTACATAAAGACCTATACCCTTGAGAGATATGGCCGAATAGTCGTGGTCGGCATTGCCGGTAATTACAGCCAGATATTCGTCGTCGAAATTGTAGGTGTTTTCGATATAATGGTTGACGGTATCACGCAGTGAGAAAACATACGAGCCGTCGGGTTTGACATCTATCACTGTAGCCAGAAAGCCCCTCACCGCGCCCTCGGGGGTGCGGAACACGTACATCGGTGGCTGCTTGAGGTTATAGCCCACGATTTGATCGCGCTGCAGGACACCCTTACCGCCGTCGAATTCGGCATCGTCGATGTGACATATAAAGGCGGGATTGCCGCTATATGCCTCGCTTACACCGTCGACCACGATGTATACTTCATCGCCAATACCGGCATGCCTGCGGGGCATTTCGTTGGTCACAGAGACGGCGCTCTCCTGGTCGAAGAGGCTCATCTCAATATCATGCCACCACTGGTTGTGCTCACCGAGTTTTCGCAGGCGTGCACCACTCAGGCCACGGATGCCGTTGACCATAATCTGAGGTTTGAGCCATGGCATCAATCCGTCGGGTATGGCACGCTCGGTGATGTCGGAGCGCCCCTCGGGACGCAGTTCTATACCGTCGGCGGTAATCAACACTTCCACCCCGGCACCGATAAAGCGGTGGCTGCTTTCGAGACGATTGAAGATATCATCGGCAGGCAACACTGTGGCCTGGGTCATCAGCATTGTCGGCTGCTTTAGCTGCTCGTAAGTTATGCGTGTATTCACGTCCGCCCCCAAGAGCGATAGGAACGACTTGGTAAGCAGAGCCTCGACATTGAGCGGGCGCATAAGCGAAACATATCGGTAGAAAAGCGTCCACGAGCGACTGTTGTCGGCATTTGTATCGGAAAGCAGCAACTGCAGGGCTATGGCAGTAAGGATGGCTTCGACCTTCGATTTCTGTTCCCTCGTCTCAGCCACCGGCAGGGCGTCGATTTCGAGACGCGCCTGACGAACATATATCTCGAACTGTTCAACGAAAGCCTTGCGGAATGGCTCGCGCTTCCAATTGTCGAGGTCGCGGTTGAAAATACTCTCGAAAATACGATTGAGATAATTGGCCACCTTATCGGGGAACAGTCTGAAAATAAGCATCAAAACCGCAAAGCGACGGGCAGGATGATAGAGGTATCCCGAGCGCTGCAGCCTGTCGAGAAGACGCTCCACGAAACAGTCCTGACTGTTTGTGTTGATAAGTTCGAGGGTATTTTTGTATGGATCAATGCCGTCGACAAGGTCGGTCAGCTGTTGCTGCAAAGCCCTTCGTTGCTCAGCCTGCAAACCATTGAGGAAGCTCGACCCTTCGAGCAAAAACAAGAGTATTTCTCGCAAGGCTTCGATCAATGCGCTGAATGTGCGATTCTGGCTTCGCAAGTCGGCATGAAGGAACCATTCCGGCAGGTGCTTCATAATCACCTTAGCAGCCGTAACCGCCCACAAACCGTTTCCGGCATCGCGCTCAGCCCTTGCAAGCGCAAGCTCAGGCAGGCCGACCAACAGCGACTTTATTATTCGCCGTAAAGGCAAAGATATGCCGGCCCCTTCGACAAGAGATTCAAAATCATAAAACTGCACCCTTGCGCCTTCGTCGATGCGCATGATGCTGAAAAATTGAGGAGTGAGTTTAGATAATTTGCATCGAACCTTCTGGCCTTTGCTCATCAAACCCTCGGGCTCATAAATTCTGAAAAAAATACCATTGCGGTCAACAACAAAAAAAGGATCTTCGGCCGGGCTGTCCGGAACAGCAGTCACCGTGCACTCAAAAGTTTCGCCTTTGGCATAAATTTTATTGTAAAGATCATAAACATAACGAGCAATATTTGGAGTCAGCACCGGCATCCCAGCCACATCAATACTTTTTACCCTACAATACAAAACCTGAGGGGCTGCATTGTCACGTTGAAAAGGCAGCTTTCGCATCGGCACTACCGCCGGCCCCACCGGGCCGTCAACCTCAATCAAAAACTCTTTGTCGGAAGCTTCGGTGCCACCGACAACTTTAAATTCATAGCTTTGGTCTACTTCGTAAGTCATTTCAAATATGTTATTAATAGTTGAATATGCAAAAGTAAGAAAAAAGCATCACAAAAAGTGTGTTTTTTTCAATAATCTCCTTTTTATCCACAGACATCCACCAAGATTAAAGCAAGCAGAGATTGCAGAAATCAATTTGACATAATATTATCCGACCATTTCGAAGCGCACATTTCCGACTCCGCAAGAGAGGCATACCCAATCGACGGGATAATGAACGCAATTCACACCGTGCTGACGCAAATTATAAGCATGGTCTATGTAC
>LUJM01000044.1:0-35898 GCA_001689415.1 Bacteroidales bacterium M2
TATCATCCGCACACGGGCGAACCAATCCAAACCCGGACAACCCTTGTCACAATCAAGGGTCAACAATACTTCATCAACAAACTTGTCTATAAATCCCAACATCCATGAAAATCTATATCAGCGGAAAAATAACGGGGTTGCCGTTGTCCGAAGCCCGACAACGGTTTGATGATGCCGCCGTGTTCCTTGCCGAAATCGGCTTTGACCCGGTGAATCCCCTGAATAACGGGCTTGAATCATCAGCGACATGGCAAGAACACATGGTTGCCGACATTCGCTTGCTTCTTGATTGCGATGCAATCTTTATGATGGACGGGTGGATGGATAGCCGGGGCGCGTCGATTGAATATGACCTTGCCAACCGCCTGAATATGGACGTGTGGTTTGAATCGAATATTCGCCGGGAAAATCAGGCGGTTTTGCGCATTCAAAACGCAATCCATGAGGTCACGGGCTTGCGCTTCAATCAGTACACGACCAAATGCCGGAAGCGTGACCACTTTTATGCACGGATGCTTTTCGTGTATCATTGCCGCCGCCTGAAAATGACCTTGACGCAGATTGCAAAGCACGTCCGCCGCGACCATTCTTCAATGCTTCACTTCTTGCGGAAATATGATGATGATTTCAACTACAATCCGCAATTCCGTGAACTTGCCGAAAAGGTAAATAAATTGCTGAACGTATGAAATTATTATATATCGACTTATTTTGCGGCGCGGGTGGCACTTCAACGGGTGTTAACCTTGCGCGGGTCAACGGTCAGGAATGCGCCCGTGTTATCGCTTGCGTCAACCATGACGCAAAGGCGATTGCATCCCACGCAAGCAACCATCCCGACGCGATGCACTTCACCGAGGACATCCGCACGTTGGAATTGACACCCCTTGTCGAACACCTGAAAAAGTGCCGGACAATGAACCCGGATGCCTTTGTGGTGTTGTGGGCATCCCTTGAATGCACTAATTTCAGCAAGGCGAAAGGCGGTCAGCCCCGCGACGCGGATTCCCGCACCCTTGCCGAACACTTGTTCTGTTATATCGAAGCAATCGACCCCGATTATATCCAAATTGAAAACGTCGAAGAATTTATGTCGTGGGGTGATGTCGATGAAAACGGGAAACCGATTTCGATGGACAAGGGCAAGGCATATTGCCGTTGGATTCGCAACGTCAAAAAATACGGTTACGATTTCGCCCACCGCATCTTGAATGCCGCCGACTTCGGGGCATACACAAGCCGCAAGCGGTTCTTCGGCATATTCGCAAAGAAAGGCTTGCCGATAACCTTTCCCGAACCGACACACGCAAAGAATCCCGAACCGGGATTGTTCGGCAGCTTGCAAAGGTGGAAACCCGTTAAAGACGTGTTGGACTTTTCCGACGAGGGGCGGTCTATATTCGGACGGGAAAAGCCTTTGTCCGAAAAGACCCTTGAACGCATATTCGCCGGATTGGTCAAATTCGTTGCCGGGGGCAAGGATAAATTCATGGTCAAGTATAATTCCATGAATCAGGCTGGGCGGTATCAAGCCCCGTCGGTCGATGAACCTTGCCCGGTTGTTGCGACCCAAAACCGCCTTGCCGTCGCGCAAGTGTCGTTCTTATCAAAGCAATTCGGCGGGCATCCTGAAAGCAAGAATTGTTCGACCGATGAACCCGCCGGAACAATCACTTGTGTTGACCATCACGCCTTTGTCACGGCGTTTTACGGTAACGGGAACAACCGTTCAATCGACGCGCCCGCCCCGACCCTGACAACAAAGGAAAAATTGGCGGTGGTCAATAGTGTTTTTCTTGATATGCAATATGGGCACGGCACACCGACATCAGTCGAAACCGCCGCCGGAACTCTAACGGCGAACCCGAAACACAAACTTGTCACCGTTCAGCGCCCGTGGGTAATGAATAACAACTTCAACAATGTTGGACGTGATGTGAACGAGCCTTGCCCGGTCATAACGGCAAATCACAAATTCCATTACCTGATGAATCCCGAATTTGGGCATTTCGCGATTCCTGTCTTGCCGGATGATTCGCCAATGACCGTGAAGATTAAGCAATTCATGGTGTTATTCGGCATCATCGACATAAAGATGCGAATGTTGAAAATCCCCGAATTAAAGTTGATTATGGGATTCCCGGAAGATTATGTTCTTGTGGGGAATCAGACCGAGCAAAAGAAGTTCATCGGCAATGCCGTTGAAGTCAACATGGCGCGTGTCTTGTGCGAATCGCTTTATAAATCTTTGACCCCATTGTGCGTCACAAAAGTAGCAATTTAACTAACTCCGTCTTACTATAAGACATAAAATTAAATAACAATGTCCAAATTATTCTTTTACGACCTTGAAACGACGGGAACAAACCCCGGTCGCCACGGCATTCACCAAATCAGCGGTGAAATCGTGATTGACGGCAAGAGCGTTGAAACATTCGATTTCAAGGTTCAGCCCAACCCAAAGGCACAAATCGAGGATGCCGCCCTTGCCGTCGGCGGCGTGACCCGTGAACAAATCATGGCTTATCCCCCGATGGGTCAGGTTTACACGCAGCTTGTCACCCTGCTTGCAAAGTATGTGAACAAGTATGACAAGACCGACAAATTCCACCTTGTCGGCTACAACAACCGGGGATTCGATGATAACTTCTTTCGTGGATTCTTCTTGCAGAACGGCGACAATTACTTTGGGTCGTGGTTTTGGGCGGATTCCATCGACGTGCTTGTGCTTGCATCGACATTCCTTGCAGACCGCCGCGCCGAATTGCCCAACTTCAAACTTGCGACCGTCGCCGACTTCTTGGGTATCGACACGACCGCCGGAAAACTTCACGATGCGTCCTTTGACATCTATGTGACAAAGGCGGTGTTCGACTTCATCATGTCTAAATTCATAAGTCGCGGGGCATGATGGACAACGAAGCATATAACGCAATTTGCAACATCCTGAATCACGAATTGCGAGAACAAGACCATGCGGTGCTTGCGGAGCGCATCAGGATTGCAACCGCCGTGTTGCCCGCCGTTTATGCCCGGTGGTGTGACACCCCGGATGTCGTGAAAATGGATGATGGAAGCCAAATCCGCCGACATTCCTTTGCGAAAATCGCCCTTGACATCGCGGATGAACTTCTTATCGAAGCAGTCGCACGAACCAACAAGAATGCGAACCACCGATGAACGAGATTGAAACATTCGGAACAATAAGCCTTGTCAATGCTGATTGCCTTGAAGTCATGGCGACGTTGCCGGACAATGCCTTTGACCTTGCAATCGTTGACCCGCCTTATGGAATCGGCATTGACGGGCAAAAGGCTTGCATTTGCAAGAACCCGAAGCACAACCGAAAGCATCACGAAACAAAGGGATGGGATAAATTACCCCCCCCCAATTTATTTTACTGAATTACAGCGTGTTAGTAAAAATCAAATCATTTGGGGCGCAAATTACTTTGTTCCGATGCTTGACAAAGGCACAAAAGGTTGGATTGTGTGGTTCAAGGGTCAAACCGGGCTTACAATGTCGGATTGTGAATTGGCTTATTCATCATTCGATTGCCCGACCCGCCTTGTCACAATCAACCGATGTGAACTTGCACGACAAAACACAATCCACCCGACCGAAAAGCCAAAATCGCTTTATGGGTGGTTGCTCAACAATTACGCAAAGCCGGGCGATAAGATTCTTGACACGCACTTGGGGTCGGGGTCGATATGCCTTGCAGCGCATGACCTGAACTTTGAAATGCTGGGAATCGAACTTGATGCCGGGTATTATCAAGCCGCGAAACAGCGTCTTTTGTATCACCAACAACAATTAAAACTTTTCTAAATGAAAAATCTTAATGAACTGACCGAAGCCGTCCACGCCAATGCCTTGAAGCACGGATGGTGGGAAAACAAGCCAAGCACCGAACATTGCTTGATGCTTGTTGTCACCGAGATTGCGGAAATGGTCGAAGCAGACCGAAAAGGTAACGTCGCGGTTATTAACCACATCCGCAAGCAACGCAACCTTGCCGCCGCGCAAAAACGCCGCTTGACTGATGATGTCGATTCCGCCCCCGACTTCATCGCGGCATTCGATGAAATGGTGAAAAACACCGTCGAGGATGAAATGGCGGATGTCGTGATTCGGCTTCTTGACCTTGCGGGGTCATTCGGTCTTGACTTCGACAAGCTGACCCCCAACAAGTACCACCGCGCATTCGACCGATTCAGTTTCACCGAAAACGCCTTTGCCCTGACCAAAGGGTTGTGCCGCGAAAGCATCAATATTTTCAAGCGCATTCAATTCGGCATCCATTACATGACCTTGTGGGCGGAAAGTCAGGGTGTAAACCTTGATTGGCACGTTGAAGCCAAGATGCGCTTCAATGCGACCCGCCCGATGAAGCACGGCAAAGCATATTGATTGCAAGTGTTATCCAAAAGCAATGCAAATGCACTATGGCGCGAATGAAATATCTTGTCACCACAACCGACCCGCTGACCGGGGAGAAGTCGGCGTTTTACACCGATTGGTTTCAAGCCGACAATCACTTCAACCCGGATGTCGGAATGGTTGTGTTTGACTTAACGCATCATCTTGTCACATTCGATGGCGAAACGTGGCAAGACATAGAAATCGACCATCTTTAACTAATAAACCAAAGAATCATGTTAAAAATTGAAGTAATCGGCAACATCGGCAATGATGCCGATGTCAAAAACATCAACGGCAACCAATGTGTGTCGTTCAACGTCGCACATTCGGAGCGTCGCAACAATCAGGAAACGACAACATGGGTGTCCGTCCTGATGCACGGCGACGGCGGCAACCTTACCCAATATCTGAAAAAGGGCGCAAAAGTGTTTGTTCGTGGCAACCTTTCGGCAAAGCCTTATCAGGATAAGAACGGGCAATGGTGTGTCGGCATCAACGTGTCGGCAAGTGAAGTGCAGCTTTGCGGGCTGAAAAATGAAAACAACCCCCAATCGGGAATAAATGACCCATTCGGCGGTCAGCCCGGCGGATATAATGCCCCATGTTGATGCGCACGAAATATGACATCATCGTGGGGATTGACCCGGACGTTGACAAAAGCGGTTATGCGGTTTTGAATTGCGGTGAACGTGCCGTGAAAACCATTGATGCGCTTGGATTCTTTCAACTTCAAGCGTATTTGACCGCACTTGCAGACCGGGCAAGACACAAAGATGTTTCAATGGTCGTTGTCGTTGAAGCGTCTTGGGTTATTTCATCAAATTGGCACTTGGCACAAGGTGAACGAAAGCAGAAAGCCGCCGCAAAAGGTTATGATGTCGGACGGAATCACCAAGTCGGAAAGCTGATTGTTGAAATGTGCAAGGTGAACGGCATCCCCGTTGTCGAACATATTCCCTTGCGCAAATGTTGGTCGGGCAAAGACCGTAAAATCACCCATGAAGAATTGATTCAGTTTTGCCCGGTTGACAAGAACCGCACCAATCAGGAAATGCGCGATGCCGCCTTGCTTGCGTGGTCATTCGCTGATTTCCCTATTCGCTTGAAGCCTTTGAAAAGCAAAGGTTGAATAACTTCTTTACTACTTTTTTTATTAAAGCGTGCATTATAGTGATACACGCTTTAATTTTGCACCTACTTATTCACAATAAACCAATTCAGCAAATGAAACCGATTGATTTTCCGCAGTCCACAAAGGTACTGCAAAAGCCGGAAGAAATGCTTGACACCGAATGCAAGCCGTTACCCGTTTGGAGCGACGGCAAAGAATGTGTTTCGTGTTGGCGACCCACGTTCAAAGAACGCTTGAACATTCTTGTTTCCGGCAAGGTGTGGTTGTCCGTTTGCGGTCGTACACAACCGCCCGTTTACATCACCGGGGAACATTTCTTTGTAAGACCCCCATTTTTTGCCCGTGTGCGCCTTTGGCTTGAAGAAACATGGGATAACACCAAAGAGATTGCAAACACGGTCAGAGCCGCCGCAAAACAGCGCGACAAGCGCATTCATTTTGTGTGTGGCTTCATCATTTCACTTGTTGTCGGCTTTTTCTTGCCGTTGCTTGGCTTATTCGCCGGATGTGTCGCCGGAGCGGTCAAGGAATGGTGGGATTCCAAAGGGCACGGCACGGTTGAATTGATGGACTTTGTGTTCACCGCATTTGGAGCGGTCGCCGCCCTGATGCCGTCTTTCATTCTTCATTCAATCGTGTGGTGATATGGCAAAGACAAGCAAAGCCCGGATAACTGACCTTGTGGGCGACAATCGCAATTTCAACAAGGGTACGCAATACGGCGACCACCTGATGGATGAATCTTTGCGTCAATTCGGGTTGGGTCGCTCAATCCTTATTGACAAGAACAATCGCATCATCGCCGGAAACAAGACAACCGAAAAGGCGGGTGAACTTGGGTTTGAAGATGTTCTTGTCGTGGAAACGGACGGAAAGACCCTTGTTGCCGTGAAGCGCACCGACATTGACTTGGATTCAAGAGCCGGACGCGAACTTGCCCTTGCCGACAATGCGACATCGAAAGCAAACCTTGAATGGGATGAAGAAGCAATCGCGGAAGCTGCCGCCGCTTATGACTTTGACCCGGCGGATTGGGGTGTGCCCATAGATGATGATGCCGAGGGAGAGGGAGAAGAACCCGAAAAAAAGGAGATTTCCACGCGCCTGATTGTCGAATGCAAGGACGTAACCAAGTTATCAATGTTGTTTTCGGAACTGCAAGACCGGGGCTTTGAATGCGAGTTGAAAGAGTGAAAACCTGATGAATCTTACTTTTTTCAACTAAAAAAGAATCAAAATGGCAAAGTATAGCAAAAAGATGGTTGCAAAGATTGTCGGGCTTTTGAAGTCGGACACTTACACCATTGCCGAAATTTGCCGTCAAGTCGGGATTTCAACGCAAACTTATCACGAATGGGTCAACACCCGTGAAGATTTTGCCCTTGCCGTCGAGGAAGCCCGCGAAGAACTGATGCAATCAATGGTCATTGAAGCCAAGAAGTCATTGCGGAAAAAGATTCAGGGTTACGACGTGACGGAAACAAAGGTTGTGACCGTTCCGAGCAATCAAAAGACCCAAGACGGCAAAGAAAAGCCGCGCATCAAGGAGCAAACGACCACCAAGAAGCACATTCAGCCGGACACCGCCGCGATTATTTTCATGCTTACCAACGGCGACCCGGAGCATTGGCGCAACCGTCAGTCAACCGAGGTGACGGGCAAGGACGGGCAAGACCTATTCGCCAAAAAGACCGATGAAGAATTGGCGGCGATGATTGAGGATTTACACCGAAAATTGGATTCCTGATGAATAAGCGGTCGGACATGGTGCAATATATCAGGGCAATGCAAGAACGACTTTTGCGTGAAAGCCGTTCCGATTTGTTGCGTTTCACCCTTGCCACGATGCCGACCTTTCGCCCGGCGGACTTTCACCGCCGTTATTATTCGGTGCTGACATCCTTTGCACACGGGGAAATCAAGAAACTTATGGTCTTTATGCCCCCGCAGCACGGTAAGTCCGAGGGTTCAACCCGCCGTTTGCCGTCGTTCCTTTTGGGCTTGTGTCCTGACCACCGATTGGCGATTGTGTCCTACAATGCGCCGAAAGCCCGCAAATTCAACCGAGAGATTCAACGCATCATTGATTCCCCGGAATATCACGCTATTTTCCCCGAAACGTGCTTGAACGCATCCAATGTCACGACCATTGCCGGGTCGTGGTTGCGCAATGCCGATGAATGCGAAATTGTCGGGCATCGCGGGGGCTTCAAGACCGTTGGTGTCGGCGGTGCATTGACGGGTGAACCCGTTGACATCATGATAATGGATGATATTTACAAGGACGCAAAAACGGCATGGTCGCCGACAATCCGTGAATCCGTGTCCGATTGGTATGATACCGTCGCCGAAACACGACTTCACAACGAATCCCAACAACTGATTGTCTTTACCCGATGGCATGAAGATGATTTGGCGGGCAAGTTATTGAGGGAACAAGGTATTTATGACCCCGTGGAGAATCCCGACGGTTGGGTTGTGGTCATTTATCAGGCAATCAAAGAGGGCGCACCGACCGAATATGACCCCCGACAAGAGGGTGAAGCACTTTGGGAAGAACGGCATTCGCGTGAAAAGTTGCTTGCCACACGCAAGCGCAATCCGCAAGTGTTCGATTCACTCTATCAGCAGAACCCGCAACCCCGCGAGGGTCTTATGTATGAAGCCGGATTCGTGGAATATGAGATTCGCCCGGCGACACAATATTGCATCCGCAAGGCTTATGTTGACGTGGCGGACACGGGCAAGGACTTCTTGTGCGGCATCATCTATGATGAAACCGAACACGGCAATTATGTTGTCGATGTGCTTTACACCACGCGCCCGGTCGAATATACCGAACCCGCCCTTGCAAAGATGCTGACCAAACACGGGGTGTCGCAATGTATCATTGAAGCCAACAACGGCGGTCGCCTATTCAAGAACAATGTTGAAAAGCAATGCCGATTGATGGGTAACAACAAAACCCAATTCACGGCATTTCACCAAACCGAAAACAAGGACATCCGCATTTATGAACATTCGGCGATGGTTCAGAACCTCACATTCATGCCCGCCGGATGGAAACGCTTGTTCCCTGAATTTGCGAAAGCCATTTGCGGGTATCTTAAAGCGGGTGACAACGCCCATGATGATGCGCCGGATGCCTTGACGGGAACAATCGAGAAAAGAAGAAAACGTACCAAGTCGGGCAGTGTTGCCGCCCTTTTTGGACGCTAATGTGTATTACTATAAGACAAAATTAAGAATGAAATTAACTGACATCATCCAATCGGAAAATCCGACCGACCAAATCAGTGAATTGCAGAACGGGCGGCAATATCCGCACCCGGACGTGGCAAGGGCGAAAAAAGCCCTTGACCCCAAGTTGCACGACATCAACGACCCCTTGATTCGCAAAGACAAGAAAGTGCGTGTCGATGTGGACGATGAAAGCGATTCGGCAAGAAAGGTGGTTGAAACTGATGGGGAAGCCGTTCAGACACGCACCGAAAAGGTTGCCCGCATCGCCGTTGCACTTCAAAAGCTGATTATCAAACGCGCCGTGTCGTTTTGTTTCGGCAATCCCCCGGCATACAACGCAACCCCGACCGATGAACAACAAGAAGCGGTCTTGAAAGCACTGAAACGCATCCTTTCAGATGTCAAGACCAATTCGTTGAACCGCAAAATCGGACGTGCCATTTTCGGTTTTAAGGAGTGTGCCGAATTGTGGTATCCCGTGGAAAAGAAGCACAACAAATATGGCTTTCCGTGCGACTTCAAGTTGCGTTGCGCCTTGTTTTCCCCGGCTTTCGGTGATACGCTTTACCCATACTTTGATGATTCCGGCGACATGGTGGCGTTTTCCCGCGCTTTCAGTCGCAAGGACAACAAGGGTGTGTCGATTGATTACTTTGAAACATACACCGATGAAGAACATTGGCTTTGGCTGACCAATGGAAGCGGTGTTGCCGCGCAAGTAGTCGAGGGCTACCCAAAGAAAGTAACAATCGGCAAGATTCCCGTTGTCTATGGCTATCAAGATAACTTTGAAACCGAAGATGTTGACAAGCTGATTGACCGCTTGGAACTTCTTCTTTCCAACTTTGCCGACACCAACGACTATCACGCAAGCCCGAAAATCTTTGTCACGGGTACAATCAACGGATGGACAAAGAAAGGCGAATCGGGCGCGGTCATTGAGGGTGAACCGGGCGCAACGATGCAATATGTATCATGGCAGAATGCCCCGGAATCCGTCAAGTTAGAAATCGAAACGCTTTTGCGCCTGATATACACCATCACCCAAACACCCGACATTTCCTTTGATTCGGTCAAGGGGCTTGGCGCAATAAGCGGTCTTGCCCTGAAATTGCTTTTCATGGACGCACACTTGAAAGTTCAGGACAAGCGCGAAATCTTTGATGATTACCTACAACGCCGCGCCAACGTGCTTCTTGCCTACATCGGGCAATTCAACACAACGCTTGAAACCGCTTGTGATGAACTTGAAGTTGAACCCGAAATCACGCCTTACATCCTGACAAGTGAAATGGATGAATTGAACTATTGGTTGACCGCCAACGGCAACAAACCCGTGATTTCACAAGAAGAATCGGTGGAAAAGGCGGGGTTGTCCGGCAATGTAGAACTTACAATGCAGAAAATCAACGACCAAACGACCCGTGAAAATTCATTCATGGTCGGCGAACCAATCATTGACGCATAACATTTTCAAAAACCCAATCAACAATGAAAAGACTTTTTACAATCATTGCCGTTGTGTTGACCCTTGCAATGGCATCGTGCAGTAATAGCGACAACACCGTGTCCGGCTATGTAGTCGGCAAGAAACATGAACCCCGGCATTGCTATGTCACACGCAATCCGGCAACGCACATGAACATAATTCACAATGTGCCGAAACGATGGGTGCTTTATGTTGCCGATTCAACCGCCGTGCGAACCGTACATGTTGACAAATGCACCTTTGATTCGGCGGTCAAGGGTGAATCAATCCGCTTGCGTTGTGGCAAAGAAAGCAACTAAACCCGCCGCCCCTGAATATACTTGCCGCGATTGCATCCATTCCGAGAATTGGCACAATCGCGGCGCAAAGGGGCAATTCATCTTTTGTGACTGCAAATTTCATAAGTGGTGCAAATTCCTTGACCACGATTATTGCAATAACTTCAAGAAACGATAAATCATGTATGCAAGAGTAAAAGCAACCGGGCAAATAATTGAAGTGGAACGCATTTCACGCGGCGTTTATGGTCGTGTGGATGTTGCCGAAATCTATAAACGCGCAAGCCTTGATTTTAACGTCAATCAATCCCCGGTGAAGAAGAAATAACAATGGCAAAGAAGCGTCAAACAACAACCCGGTTTTCAATACAAGGCTTTGACTTGAACCATTACCGCACCACTGAACAATATGCGGCGGCGGTTCAAGCCTTGTTTGACCGTGCCACACTTGCAATCGCAAAGTCGGCAGCATCCCGAAATGTTGACCCCGACAAGCCCTTTTCATTCGATGATTACCCGGAAGTAAAAACCGAATTGCAAAAGGTCGTCGGGCAACTTGCGTCACAACTTCAAACGACCATCGAAACGGGGGCAAAGAAACAATGGCTTTTCGCTTGTGACAAGAACGATGGATTCCTTGATTCAATCATGGACACATCGAAGTTGTCAAAGGCACGGTTGAAGAAGATGCAAGACCGCAATTTGGATGCGTTAAGCACCTTTCAGGTTCGCAAGGTCGGCGGCATGGACTTGTCGCAACGTGTTTGGCGTTACGTCGGGCAATTCAAAGAACAACTTGAATCCGCCCTTGATGTCGGACTTGGAGAGGGGCGCAGCGCACAAGAACTTGCCCGTGATGTGAAGAAGAATTTGCGCGAACCTGACCGTTTGTTTCGCCGTGTGCGTGACAAGCGGGGCAATCTTGTGTTGTCAAAGGCGGCGCGGGCTTATCATCCGGGGCAAGGTGTCTATCGGTCGAGTGTGAAGAATGCCCAACGCCTTACCCGGTCGGAAATCAATATGGCTTACCGTGAAAGTGACTTTTTGCGGTGGCAACAACTTGATTTCGTTGTCGGCTTTGAGATTCACCGAAGCAACCATGAACCGCGTTGTAAATGCAAGATGTGTGACCGCTTGCAAGGTCGCTATCCAAAGACATTCAAGTTCAAAGGGTGGCATCCGCAATGTATGTGTTACGCCGTGCCAATCCTGATGGATGAAGAAACCTTTGATGAAAACGAATTGGGCGACCTCAAAGCCGCACTTTATGGCACGGAGTACAAGAAGAAGCAAGCAAAGAACATCGTTGTTGACGTGCCGGACGGGTTCAAAGAATGGGTCGCCGAAAACATGGAAGCGTCGGCGGGCTGGGCATCGACCCCGTATTTCATAAAAGACAACTTTGTTGACGGCGACTTGGCAAAGGGGTTGAAGATTGCTTTGCCGATTGTCGAGCCTGATGCGCCACAGACTTTGCCCGAAATAATCACCCATGCAAAAAAGGTGATGAAAGAAACGGAAAAGACATTGGCGAAAAGCCGGGCGATGAATCAGGGTGTCGCCACGCCGCTTGCACCTGAAATAAAGAACCGTCGCACGCAGATAAGGAATGAGGCGAAAAAGACCCTTTCAGGCACAACGATGTCAGTTCCGGGATTTGGCAAACCAATATCAATATCGACACGCGCAATCAAGGAATGGTTGAATCAGCCTTTCGCCAATCCCGAAGCAAAGAACGAATGCTTGCTTTATCTGCCAATGCTGATGAACAACGCCGCATATATGGGTTGCGGTGTCGATAAGCACGACCCTGGTGCGAAAGCACATCTATTTCAAATTAAAATATCCGGCATCGCGTGTTGGGTGATTGTCCGTGAAATGCATGATGGACGTTGTGTGATTCATAGTTTGACGGATAATGTTTCAATATTCGAGAAATTAGGCATAAAAAAACCTTGAATCGGCAGCGCCTCCGCGGAACTACAATCCGCGGCTCTCACCGATTCAAGGTTTGGTTGTGCAAATATAAGGCTTTTATTTCATGTTACCAAATATTTGCGTGATTTTATATTGTAACGCTGTCAACGTCTGCAATGTTTTCGGCGATTGACATTGCAAGGATTTCGCGGATGCGGTTTTCAAGGGCTGTCAATTCGGGATAAAACCGAGTGTTGATGATGTCGAGGGCATCCCGTTCATTGTAGATGGCACAAAGCGCGTCGAGAATGTCGGCATAGATGCCCGAAGTGGCTTGCAATGCGTTGATGATGGCGGTTGTCGGTTCACTTACCCGAAGTTCACCGGCCTTGAGGATGCGGGTTTTCATGCCTCACCCCCTTTCTCCACTTTGTCATTGATAAGGTCGTACAACACGCGGTTCACGAAGTAGATTTGCCCTTTTCCGGTTATCTTAGGCGTGTTGGTCAGGAATGTATTGCCGTCGGAGGTTGTGTAGGTTGATTTCTTAACCTCAATCAACCCCATGTCGATTGCCTTTTGGGTCGGCAGGTTGTAACGCTCCCCCTTGACACTGCAAAGGAAGCCATTGTCACGCATCCATTGGAACAATCGGTTTTGTCCGATTTTCACGCCGACTTTGTTTTGTGAAATCACCATTGCGAGTTCTTTCATCAACACCGATTGGGGCGATGTGCTGACCGCCTTTGCGAACACTGCGGCGGGGCGCATATTCTCCACCGTGTTTTGCAACCCGTTGTTGCAGCTTTGCAAATAGTCGTTCTGATACTGCAATTCGGAGTTTTCGCGCGACAGTGCCTTGCTTTGCGATTGCAGCAATATCACTTTCGATTCTGCCTTTTCAGCCCGCGCCCGTGTGCGGTCGATGGTGTCTTGCGCTATGAGCAGCGCACGCGCCATCACTTGTTCGGGCGTTTCCTCCGGGCGTGCGGTCATGTAACCGCCCGTCTTGCGGATGGCGGGCAGCACTTCACTGCACACCCAATCCTGAAAGGCTTCCGCTTCTTTCTTCCGGCTTTGGAAGATGCACTTGTACAAGTTCGGCTCGGTGATGAAGTTGAGTTGCTGAATACCGCCATTTGTAAGGGTGTCACTAATAGTTACCCCCTTCGGGTTAAGTTGGGTTTTAACTTTTCTTGGGTTGCTTAACCCCAATGCTTTGCACACATCTGCAAGGCAGAACAATGGTTCGCCGGATTCTGTTATGGACGTGCGAATCTGCCCGAATTGGGCATTTTCAAAGATTGTTACTTGGTCTTTCATTGTAGAACGCTTTATGAAAGATTTCGGGCAATAGAAAACGGCATTGCCTATCCCGTCGTTCTACACCATTATAGGCAGTGAGTGCATTAACACTTCACACGGGGGTACAATGCCGTTATATGTCAACCGTAAGGGCATAAAAAAGCCGCCAACGGTATTTTGTCGCGGTTCAATCACCGCCTATAATTGATGTAGAACACCGCAAAGGTAACGACAAAAACCGAAAATGCAAACTTTTTCGATAAAAATTTCTAAAAATCAGTGATTTATGTATTACTATAATACACATGTCCGCAAGCAAAAGTTTGTGACCCCAATTTGTAGAAAAATCAAGCCACTATTTCTTTATTGACACCCAGACACATGTTGTTCTCGTCAAACAACAATGTAATGCTATAAGGCGCACTTGTCCAAGTACACAAAGAACCTGGTTTCCCACTGTTGGCCACCGTGCAAGCATTGATTGTATTGGGGTTGCCGACTTTAGCCTTGATTTCGTCAAGGGTTTTGCCTGCGAGATTGCCCATGGCGATAAAATCTTGCTGCAATAAGTTTCCTTTTGCAGTTGCAAACCCGGCAACAAAATAACCGATGAATGCGCCAATTCCCAATCCGCATATTACCCCAACCGTGCTAAATCCGGTTACAAAACCTGCTACGCCAAGCCCAATCGTGGCGAATCCAATAGCCATTGAATGATTGTTCATTTTTATAATGCTTAAATA
The DNA here is from genome assembly GCA_001689415.1 of Bacteroidales bacterium M2. GTDB lineage: Bacteria > Bacteroidota > Bacteroidia > Bacteroidales > Muribaculaceae > CAG-873. Next base: position 14,533 of record LUJM01000044.1, read on the forward strand.
TTATAGAAGATGTTTATTATTCGGCAAAGATAGTTGTTATTTGCGAAATACGCACTATTTCGTTTGCTTATTTCGGAACTTGATTTGATTCGGTTTCATGGTCTTTTGATTAGAATGTGCAACAATGACGACGGTATCGAAACGCTTGCACGATTTCTTCAATATGTAAAATCGGAAAGCGAGAAAGTTGCTGACGCAATGCGGTGTTAACCGATTCTTCGTGGAAATATTCCGTTTCAACGTCCATGACAATCAAAAAACGATTGTCGGAATCTGAATTTGCCCCTATATTATCGCAAGCGTGAAAGTAGAATAACACACGTTCAATGAAAGTCGAATCAGAATAAGAACGGCAATCGTTAATCTTGATTTTGTCAATTTTCAATTTGTCCATATCCTTTCGGATTGGTGTTGTTTTTATCCACCCGGATTTAAGTATTTTTGTTCTCATTTCGTTTGTTTCTTTCGGTCTATGTTGCCCCGGTAGATGGCGCAACGGTTGTTCTTATAAGGTCGGTCAGGCGCAAGCCCGTAATTCCACAATGTTGTCAGCGACACCCCCAATTCATCAGGGGTGAAGCGGTCGAAGATGGCGGCGACTGACCCGAAATAATAGTGTCTATCATCGCCCAAGCAGACGTGAACGACTTGTTCATTCTTCATGTCACTTTCAATTTGAATGTTGTTTATTCGCCTGATGTGGTTGATTACGCAAAGATAGTTAATTCTTGCCGCAAATTCATCGCTTTTTAGGTATTCAAGCGTATCATTCCAAGCCTTTTCAATGATTTTATTGGTCAAGTCGGTAGATGATTTCAGCTTTTCAAGCATCATTGCAATGCGTTTGCGGTATCGCTTAACTTCTTTTCCATCGAATCCTGAATAAACACCGATGGTCGGAACTTCAAGTGTGAAATCAGCGCACGGGCATCCATAATCAAGCAAGCAAACTTGGTTTGTTCCGGGTCGTGCGCAATCACAGATGGAAGAATGCCATTTGCAATCACATGATTTTTTCATAGATTCAAGCATTGGGGAACGTCGCTTCAAGAATCGCGGAGAAAAACAAGGTCAATTCTTTACCGCCCTTGATAGGTTTGACAAAGTTCCATTTGCTATGATTGACGTATGAATCTTTGCGCATCAAGCGGATTCCGTCGGCATCAAGTTCATCGACCTTTCCGGGGCTTTCCCTGATGTATTCGGACGTGATGGCAATGATTTGTTCGCACATTTCGCGCCTTACGCTTGCAACCTTTGAAAGATATTCTTCTTGGGTCATTTTGTCGTGTCGTTGAAGTTAAACCATTCGCGGGGTGAATTGACAGCCGCTTTTTTGATTTCCCGGTAAAAGGCTTTGTTCAGCTTACGAAGTCGGGCAAGATATTCATGGGGTCGCCAATTCCACCCCGGCATCACTTCATTGTCGGCGGCGTAAATTCCGCCCGCTGACGGCTCAAAGTGTGCGAGGGCAACCAAGTGTCCATCCTTGATGAAAGCAACGTCAGAAACGCCGCCTTTGGGCTTCTTGGGGTATCGTATGGCCTTGCATCCTGAATAATATTCTTGAATGCGGCGTTGTTGTTCCATTGCTTCACGGATTCTTGCCGCCTTATTCTTGCGGAAATCCCAAAGGTCAGTGGCGACCTTGTGGCGCAATTCCGCAACATTGATTGGTTCTTGCCCGGTTGCTATGTCATAAGGCATCAAGCCATCAACGAACATCCGCACGGCACGGGTGAAGTTTTCCTTGTCCATAATCTTGTTGTGAAGTTCGGTCAGGAAGTCGGGGGAAAGGTTGAATCTTTCCGAAAGGGAATTGATTATTGATTCCATTTTATAATTATTTGGTTTTTAGATTGTCATACCTTGTTCCTATTTTGTAAATATCGGTTACGATAAAACTTAATGTCGCTTGACAGTTAGGGCAAGTAACGGATATTTTATTTGTTTTCTTGCGTCGGACGCTCCATGTCAGACTATCCCGTGAATGATGCTCCATTTCTTCATCAATAGATGTGTCACATTCTTAAAATGATGACAGTTCCATTGTATTAGTGCAAATAGGGCATTTGATTTTGGTTGCATCAAATTTAATGTCGTTGGTTAATATGCCGTTGATGCGGCATTCAAGAAATTCAGGTGCAGACGGTCGGAATGTAGAAAATATTAGATTGTTCATTTCTTATTTTTGCCTTTTGTTCCGTAATAAATGACTCCGGCAATCACAAGGATGCCAAATGCGCAAGGAATCCACACCGGGGCAAGAACGCCCCACCATGAAAGACCGGGGCAAATAGTCTTTTTGAGGATGAACAACGCGATTGTGACAACGCAAAGGACGGCACTAATGGCGTTTATTTGTCTTTTTGTCATATTATTTCGGGGTATTTAGAATAATCATCATTTGTTGCGTTGGATTCCACAACCCAACCGATACCGACATAATGTTTTACCTTACCATCATGAATCACACGGAATCCGGCATCAACAATGGCTTTGGGAGGGTTGGTTGACATTTTTATTGAAGTGATGTCGGAACACTTAAATTTCGGTATTGTCATAGTCAAATAAATTTGGTTGATTTTTAGAATCTTGTTTTGCAAACCAATCATCAACACTTTCGCCGGAAATCCACCATTCAAAGACTTGTTCCGGCGTGTCAAATCGGTCATACTTGCCTTTTGCCATTAGTTCCCGGATTGCTTTAATGTAAACACGTTCCGCGACCAAAGGAAACATCGCCATTTCCCGACGTTTCGTTTCGGGTTGCGACATCGGGCAAAGCATACACCCTATGCGATGAAATCCTTTGTCATACAAATCACAATAAGGCATTTTGTGTTCCCTAATGAAGTTCCACACGTCATTATCAGTCCATTTGAAAATGGGCGCAATGGTCACTTTGTCTTTACCTTTGACGCAATAAACCTTTGTGTCTGCATCCATATCAAATAATTGTTCACCGCCCGGTGTGGCTTCTTGCAATTTGCCATCAACGATTTCAAAGCCCGTGTATTTGCCTTGCACTTCGATTGCATGACGTTTTGACCGCTTTACGGATTCCGCCGCACGGATGCCAATACACGTCACACAACCCGCCCCGGCTTGTTCTTTAAGTTCTTTGCAGCAGAACCGGGCAATGCGTGTCGGCAACATTCCTTTTTTGATGATAAGTTGGCGCATATTAAGTTCCGGCAAGTTCAATTTCACTTGCGGATAATGAGTGCGGACAAAGCGCATAAGATTTGGCGGGTCAACACTTGTTACTTGCATTTCGGCATGATATTTAACGCCCGCCATTTCGACAAGTGCAAGCATAACTTGGGAATCCTTGCCGCCTGAAAATGCAACATGAAAGCCCCTTTCATCCATCCGCAATGCAAGACTTTCGGCATTACGGATGAATGAAATTGCTTCTTGTTCAAGACGGGCAAGCCGCGACATGGGCTTATTCATAACCGTATTTTTTGCGAAACTTGGCTTGTGTCGGTGAAAAGCGAAAGAAATTCAAGGCATTTTGAACGTGGGTCACTACTTCAAGACCGCAAACGGGTTTGAATCTTTCATAAATCGGGGTGATGTCACGATTCAGGGGGTTGCCGTTGGTTGCGATGATAACCTTGCGGCATTCTTCTTTGATGGTCTTGTAAATTGAAATCATGTTGCGAAAGATTTGTGGGATGCGAACCCCGTTGAACGTCGTGTCTTATAGTAAGACACCGCAAAGTTAGTTGTTATTTTGGAAATAACAAATTATTTTGCGGAAATTTTTGCTTGTGGAATGCTTTTTCAATGCTTATGCACTGCAAATTGTGAATAAGTCGGGGGTAACTTGCCCGGTTGTTGCGTGTGTATTACTATAAAACACACTAAATTTGCCGTGATTTGTAAACCAATTAACATCACAAGAAATGACCATCCAAGAAATTTTAGCGTTACTGACCGCCAAGTTTTCAGGCGCGCGAAAAGACGGGTTGACCACATTGGCACGCACTATCGCGTTACAGTGTGCCACCATTGAAGAAGCGAGAACCATTGTTGACAAGCTGACCGATGCGCAAGTTGGCGAGTTTATCAAGAATTATCGCGCGGATGTCGATAAGGAAGTGACCGAGGGTGTCAAGACATCGGAAACCAACTTGCGCAAGAAGTATAACATCAAGGATGAACCCCCGACCCCCGTTGTCGAACCCGGCGGCAAAGGTGGTGACGACATCGCCGCGATTGTCAAAGCGGCAGTCGCCGAAGCGGTCAAGCCTTATGCCGATACCATTGCGGAAATGAAAAACGCCGATGTCGCCAAAACAAGGCTTCAACGACTGAATGAAGCATTGGCAACGTGCAAGGATGAAACTTTCAAGGCTCAAACCCTGAAAGACTTTGCCCGAATGCAGTTTGCCGATGATGCCGCTTTCGATGAATACTTGACCGACAAGACCACGGACATCACCGCCGCAAATCAATCGTTTGCCAACAGCGAAATGCGTCAATCCGGCGGTTCGCCCCTTTTCTCCAACAAGAGCGAAAGCGGCGTATCAAAAGCCGTCGCCGACTATGTGGCAAGCAAGAATCCCGCCAACAATCAGTTCGCGGGCAAGGAACTTTAAGTTAAACCCAAATCCCTTTGAAGCATGACAATGCAGATTAAACGCAAAAAGGACAACCGCGTGGTGAAGTGTATTCTTCACCGTGTCGCCGACATCCCCGGCGGCGTAACGGTTGAAACCGCCACGCTTGGCGGTAAGGCACTTTTTGAGGGAACGCCGCTTGGCAAGGGCAAAGACGGTCTTTATTGCGTGGCTAAAACCGCGCAGATTGTCACCGCCGCCGATGCCACCGCGACCGCTTATGAAGTTGCCAAAGGGCATCACTTCAAGGTTGGTGACCGCTTTTCGGCGGGCGAGGGCAATGGTCAGGTGATTACCGACATCAACAAGACCGACCCCGCAAAGGACATCATCACCGTATCGGCGACGCTTGGAAAAGCTGTCAAGGTCGGTGACGTTGCCTTTGAATCAGCCGGAGCGAACACAACCCCAAAAGTCGTTGCCACGGTCATTGCCGGGTCAAACTATGATGTTGACCCCGACGGTGACAATCTTTGGGTCGATGCTTGGGTTATCGCCGTTGTGCGTGAATCCAATTCCCCCGTGATTCCCACGGCGGCAGCATCCACCCTGAAAGGCATTCACTATGTTTAACCCCTAACGCTAACAAGACAATATGCAGAAAACTTTAATGCAGGGGCTGACCGAAAAGGACATGGAAGCGGAAATCCGCACCTATGACCTCAAGGATTACTATTACCCCACCTTGTTCCCGCTCAAAGAAACCAACACTTTGACGTGGAAAGTGCTTGAAGCGCAAGCGGGCTTGAAGATTGCCGCCGACCTGACGGCAAGGGGCGCATCAATCCCCCGTAAAACCCGCGAAGCCATTTCGCGCATTCAGGGCGACATCCCCAAAATCACCATTTCGCGTGAAAAACTTGAAGATGAACTCACCGAATACGACATCATGGTTGCGATGGCTTCATCTGATGAAGATTTGCGCAATCTTGTTGAATTTTGGGCAGAGGACACCAAGTTTTGTTGGGATGGTGTCGCCGCCCGTGCCGAATGGATTGCGCTTAAATCCATTTCGTGCGGTGGCAAGCTGAAAATCAGCAATTCCAACAATGCCACCGTTGTGACCGAATATGACGTGGATTATCAGATTCCCGCAGAGCAGAAAATCGGCGTTGCGACATCTTACACCACGGGAACGGCGGGCAAACCTTTCACAAAGGACTTCCCCAACGCCCTGAAAATCGGTCGCAAGTTATTCGGTGCAAAGTACAAGTTTGCATTCATGAACGTGGAAACCTTTGAAAAACTTGCACAGCAAGAGGAGGTTTACAAGCGTTGTGCAACACTTGTGCAGAACCTGACCGACACCAACGACGCACCCAACCTTGCATCGGTGAATGCTTACCTTACTAAGCGCACCGAAACTTTCCGTGGTCTGCAAATCGTACTGATTGACCAAGACATCACGGTTGAACTTGCAGACGGCACGCGCATCACGGGCAATCCCTTTGAAGATGATGTGATTCTTTTCTCCGAAAGCAAAGTGCTTGGCACTACTTTTTGGAAGAAGCCCATCGAAGCAAAGAAACGCCCCGGAAGCGTTGCGGAAAAGGTCATGCACGGTCACACCCTTGTGCAGAAGTATTCGGACGACGCGACACCCGTTAAGGAAGTCACCGAGGGCATCGCAAACCTTTTCCCGGCTTGGAAACTCGCGGGTCGTTCAGTGCTGATGCAGATTAACGCGACTACATGGACTAAATGACATCCGACCGTCGGGGCAGATTCTTAACCGATGATGCCCCGGTGGTCTTTGCAAGATTATGACATGAAAACCAATAAGGAATATTTGACAAAGTGTTTGGGCGCATTCAACGTGTCCGAAGATGATATTGATGTAATGCTTCTGAAAGCCGGGATTGATGCGGATGAACCCGTTGATGTCACACGGTGCGACCTTGCCGCATATAACCGCGTGTCGGTTGTCCTTGCCGCAATGACGCAAAATGTTTCCGAGGGTGGGTATTCTATTTCTTGGAACATTGAAGGCATCAAGTTATGGTATTCCGCATTGTGTCGTGAACTTGGCAAAGAAAACGTGTTGGAAGCAAAGCCGAAAATTCGTGACCGCTCAAACTTTTGGTGATTATGGCAAGAGTGAAACAATATCCGCATTACCTATTCATCGAGGTTGCCCCGGAATCCGTTCAGGACGCAAAGGGCGCATGGGTGGAAACCGAACCGTCGCGCAAATTCATTTCGATGTGTCGTGAAGAATCGGACGGGCGCGGGGCTGAATATCAGGTTGCCGGGGGTGAATACCACAAGGCAACATCTTTGATTCAATGCCCTAAATCATGCCCATTCGTGACCAAAGGCGCAAAGGTGTATGTTGCAAACGACCGAGATTGCACCGACATAAGGATTTCCGGCGAATGCCTGAATTTTGACCCCGCCCAACTTCATTGTCGGCTATGGCTATAAAACCAAACTTCACCCGCGATGATGTGCAAAAGCGACTTGACGCATCCTTGGCAATGGTCGAGAAAAAGCAAATCAAGCGATTGCAAGAATTGGGCGAAATGTGCCTTATCGAAGCCCGAAACAACAAGGGCTATATGATGCAGACCGGGGCGTTGCTATCATCCACGGGTTACATGATATTCGTTGATGGTGTTGCGCTTCACACTCAATTTGATGCGGCAAGCGGCGCGGAATCAAACGCGGCACAAAACGGCATCAATGCGGGTCAAAGTCTTGCCGATAAGGTGGGCAAGGAAACAAAGGGCATTGCCCTTGTTGTGGTCGCCGGAATGAATTATGCGGCATACGTTGAAGCCAAAGGATATAACGTGCTATCAAGTGCCGAACATCTTGCAAAACGGGAATTGCCCCGGATGTTAGAAAAACTTATCAACAACATCAATCGTGCAGCGGAATGAAAGAGAATTTGAAATCACCTTTTGACACGGACGGCATCTTGTTCGGGTTGCTCAATGGCAAAACATCCATCAAAGGGGGTGTTTATGTCGGCGACGACCGCCCGGAAGATTCAACCGAAGAAGATATTGTCGTTAACACAATCGACCTTGAAGCGGACGCATTGCCCCAAATCGGCACGTCCAACATCAACGTCTATGTGTCCGACACGTCGAAGAATATCAACGGCAAAATGCAAGTGTCGGCAAACCGCGTCCGGCTTAATCAGTTAACCCAAGAAGTCTTAAAAATTGTTCGTGAAACCGTCTTGCCGGGAATGAAAGCAACCCCGAAATCGGCAACCATCATGTATGAGCCGACGACCAAGCAGCACTTTATGAACATTCGGATTGATTGGAATATTCAAACGACTTAATTTCAAAAAGTTTATGTCAACCACCACGACAAATAAAACCAACCTTATCACGTTGGGTCTTTGCGAAATTCAGGTTGGCGAAGCGTCCCCGTCGGGAACTATGCCCGTCCAGCTTGCAAAGATTGGCAAGACCTACAAGGACACCGCCAAAATCGCTCAGGATTCATCCGACGTGACCGAGCATTTCGAGGAAGGCAAAGCCGCCCCGGAAGTCCGCCGCAAAGCGCGTAAAATTCCCGTGCTGACATTCTCCATCATGGACGCATCAATTCAAGACCTGATTGATTACGTCGGCGGTGAAAATGTCGGAACGGATGCCGCCCCCAAATGGGGCTATGACGGCAACGAGGTTGTCGCAAACAAGGCAATCAAGGTTCTTACCGAACAAGGACTTGACTTTGAGATTCCCAACGGCGACATCGAAGCGGTTATCAATGCCGACCTTACCGCCGCCGGAATCTTCCTTGTTGACTTCACCGTTACGCCGATGGCGGTTTCATCCGGCAAGGCTTTACGCGGCATTCCCCACGTCGGTTAACGGGGGGAATCGCAAACCATCACCCATGCGCCCCCGGAGAGTGCCTGACACCCTTTGGGGGCGTTTTCCCTAAATCAGCACATGACAATGGAAGAAGAAAAGAAAACCGACCTTGAAAAAGAAAAATCCGAGTTGAATGCCCTTATACGCAAGGGTGTGTCGTTTGAGGTCAAGGACGTTCAGGTGGTGACAACAAAACGGTTTTTCGGGCTAATTCGCAAACGTCAGCTTATCGAAGTGACGCGCAAGTTCAGGATTGAAGAACCGACCCTTTCAACACTTGACCGCCTTTCATCTGAATGGATTGAACTTGCCATTGATGAAAGGGCAATGAAATCGGATGATGCGATGGTCAAAGCTCGCACGATGGCACACAAACATTCCATCCGTTGCGCCCGAATTATAGCAATCGCCGTTCTTGGAACTGACCGCCTTAAATGCACAATCAAAGGTGGTATTCCGCATTATGTCGAGGACACCGAAAAGGTTGAATCCCTGACCGCCTTGTTTGCCCGGACAATCAAACCGTCGAAACTTCATCAATTCGCCGTATTGGTCAACTCAATGTCCAACTTGGGGGATTTTATGAACTCTATTCGATTGATGTCAACCGACCGAACCACAATGCCGATTCGGATAGAGGAAAGCAACGCGGGTTAAATAGTCCACATGGTCGCCGGGGTGCGTTGTGTGCGCATTTCGGGTGGACTTATGATTACCTGATTCATGGCATTGCATGGGGGCTTGTCGAAAGAATGATGATTGATGCGCCGAGTTATGACGCGGATTCTAACGGCGGTGATGTTCAAGAAATCGCCCTTACCGAGAGCAACCAAGAACAAGTTTTGAATTTTGTAAACTCAATGATGTAACAACATGGCAGATATTGACGGCGGCGGATTGTCCTTTACATCCGAAATAGACAACAGCCAACTAAATGCGGCGATTGAAGAAACCATGCGACGTGTGCAAGGTTTTTCAGATGGTTTTGTTTCCGTGGGTGACACGGTGGACAAGACCGTTGCCGATATTGGCACAATGCTTGGGCAAATCGGTGAAGTATGTGAAAAGCAGGAATCCGCAATTTGGCAACTTGAAGATGAGTTTGAAGCCTTGAAGAAACTTGCATCCCAAGAGTGGGAGAAAAACGGTTGGTCGGCTGAATATACGGCGATGAAAGACCGTCAAAAGGAGATTCAAGGAGAAATCTCCGTCCGCAAGAAATTATTGGATGAATTACGCAACCAATCAAGTGAACTTGATGATGCCCGCGATGCGTTGATTGCCGAACAAAAGGCGGCAACCGAAAATGAAAAGGCGCAAACATCCTTGCGTCAAAGGTTGCGTGAACTCAAAATGGAGATGGTGGAACTTGAAGCCGCCGGACAACGTAACACCGACCGTTACCGTGAAGTTGCAGCCGAAGCCGCCGCCCTGACTGATGCTTGGGGTGATGCGCAAGCACAAGCCAACATCCTTGCCAATGATGATGCCGGATTCGCGGGTGTTCTTTCGGGTCTTACGGGCTTGTCAGGTGGTTTTTCCGCCGTCGCCGGAATGATGGGATTGTTCGGGGATGAAAGCGAAGATTTGCAACAAATCATGTTAAAGACCCAATCAATAATGGCGGTCACAAATGGTTTAATGCAGGTGTCGCAAACCTTGAATAAGGATTCCGCATTCATGCTTGGCACGGTCGGGAAAATCAAGGAATGGTGGAATGGCTTGCTTGAAGTTGGCACGGCAAATCAGGTCGCCGAAACCGCAGCGACCGAAGCAAACACGGTTGCACAAGCTGAAAATGCAGCCGCGACCGGGGCGAATGCCGCAGTTGATGAAGTTGCGGCGGCAGCATCACAAGCGCAAGCGGTCGCACAAGGTCAGGCAACCGCCGCAACGGGGGCAAACACCGCCGCACAAGGGGCAAATGCCGTGGCAACCGGGGCGCAAGCAGCATCCGCAACAGCGGGAACGGCGGCAAACATAGGTCTTGCCGGGGCATTCCGCATGGTCGGCGCGGCGATTAAGTCAATTCCCGTGTTTGGTTGGATTCTTGCCGGAATTTCCGCCCTTATCGCCTTATATTCTCACTTTTCAAGCAAGGCATCCGAAGCGAAAAAGGCACAAGAAGAATTTTCAAAATCAATGGTCGAAAATTGTTACAAACCCATCGGCACAATCAAAGACCTTTCGGCGCAATGGTCGGAACTTGGCGACAATTTGGAAGCCAAGAAGAAATTCATCGAGGATAACCGAAAGAAATTTGATGAACTTGGTGTTACAATCAATGGTGTTACCGATGCCGAAAATGTGCTTAATGCCAACAAGAAAGCATTTATTAATGCTCAAATCGAAAAGGCAAAGGCAATGACTTATGTTCAGCTTGCAATGGATAAGCAGAAAGAAGCATTGTTAAAACTTGAAGAACGCGACCGGGAAAATTCAAATGTTGTCAAGTTGGGTTGGTCGGGGTTTTATTCCCCTTGGAAAGAAAAGAATGAAGAAGCAAAGGCACTTGAAGCCGAATCCGAAGCCTTTTTGGCACAAGCAAGGGAAGCAGAATCCAACGGATTCAACCTTTTGCAAGAAGCCGGGATTCAGGGCGCACAAACATACTCCAAAGGCACTTTGGGCGCGATTGAACGAGCCATTCAGCAAAAGCAAGCAGCCTTGAAGAATCTGACTGACAACACGGCGTATAAAGAAAACTTGAAAGAACTTGCCGACCTACAAGACCAAGCAAACGCAATCACCGGAAACAAGACCAATTCGTTCAAATCATCATCCGGGGGTGATGGCGGTTCATCCGTCAAAAAAGACCCATTCTTGGAGAAGTTGCAAAAGCGCAAAACCGAATATGAACGCTTTTTGAAGTGGGTAAATTCGGGCGATTCCATCTTGATTGCATCCGCCAATCAGGAGTTTGCCGGGTTGCTCAAAGAGGGGGCGACTTATATTGAATACCTCAAAAATCAGCGTGACCAAATCTTGTCGGTTGATGTCGCCAACCGTACAAAGGCGCAAAATCAGCAGTTGCGCCAACTCAATGATGCAATCGCCGAAGAAACGAAACGTACCGTCCTTGAACAATTCAATGAAGAATTGTCCGAGCAACTGACCAATGCCAAATCGGTTATTGATATGCTAAACATCATCGAGAAACGCCGCAAGGAACTTGCCAATGATGGCACGGAACTTGACAACGGCAAGAAAGACATCTTGGATGATGCCGAAAAGGATGCCCGGAAGCAAGCAAAGGAACAAACCCAAGAATTGCTTGAAGAATATGCGTCTTACACCGAGAAACGCCGCCGCCTTGAAGAACAATTCAACAAGGATATTGAAATGCTTACACGCGCCCGTAATGCCGCCACAACGGATGCCGACCGCGCAAGCATTGATGCCGCCATTGCCAACCGCCGGAAGAAGTACGAAAAGGACACCAAAGGCACGGGTGATGAAGATTATGACGGATTATTGGAGCAGTACACGGGTTATGAGCAGAAACGCGCCAAGATTGCCGAAAAATATGCGGAACAACGCCGTGTCGCCCTTGAACATAATGACAAAGAAATGCTTGCCCGCATCGCTGATGCCGAAGCAAAGGAATTGTCGGAGCTGTCAAATGAAATTCTTACCAAATCCGCCGATTGGCAAATGCTTTTCGGAAATTTGGAGGGCTTGACAACATCGACCATTGAAAGGCTTATTAAGAACATTGAAAGCCAAAAGATTCAATTTTCAGGCGATTTCAACCCCGCCGATTTACAAGCAATCAATGAACAACTTGAAAAGGCGCGTGATGAAATCAACAAGCGCAACCCGTTCAAGGCTTTGGGCAATGCTTTTTCCGAATTGCGCCGTCAAATGTCGGACAATGCCTTGTTGTCAAATGAAAATGACACATTCTTGCAAGAACTGAAAGCCAAGGAAAGTGAATATGAACTTTATACTAAATGGATTCAGTCAGGCAATAAAGAATTGGTTGCCGGGTCGCAAGATGCCTTTGCCGGATTGTTAAGAGAGGGCGGAAGTTACCTTGATTATCTGAAACGCAAGAAACAAGAATTGCAGGGTAAAATTTCAATGGGTGTTAACGTCGGAAACTCAATGCAGGTTATCGACGCACTTATTCGCAAAGTTGAATCCGGCAAGTCGGCGGGCGACATGATGAAAGATGCTTTGAAAGATGTATTTTCAAACGTCGGTTCAACTTTAAGCCTTGTTTCCGGCACGTTTGATTCCGTTGTTTCCGGCATGGAAAAGATGGGCGTTTCAATGGATGAAGAAACGTCCGCGATTCTCAACGACATTGGCGGAATCCTTGAAGGTGCATCACAAGCAGCGGAGGGCATCGCATCCGGCAATCCCCTTGCCGTGATTCAAGGGTCAATCACATTGTTGTCATCGGCTTTCGACTTGTTCAATTCCCGTGACCGCAAGGCGGAAAAATCAATCAGGAAGCACAAAGAACAAATTGACATCCTTTCAACCGCTTACAAGCAACTTGAATGGCAAATCAATAAGGCTTTGGGTGGTGAAGTTTACAAGAATCAGCAAGCCGCAATCCGTAATATGCAACAGCAGCAAGCGCATCTTTACGGAATGATTAGCGATGAACGCTCAAAGAAGCACACCGACAATAGCAAAATCCGCGAGTATCAAGCACAAATTGACGAATTGAGCCGCTCAATTCAAGATATGCTTGATGAAATCGCCAATGATATATTGCAAACCAACGCAAAGGACTTTGCTTCTTCTTTATCTGAAAGCCTTGTAAGTGCCTTTGAAGCTGGTGAAGATGCCGCGAAAGCCTTTGAAGAAACCGTCAATGACGTGTTGAAGAATGCCATCGTGAATCAGTTGAAGAAGAAGTTCTTGGAACAACAGCTTCAAGGCGCACTTGACAACCTGACAAATTCAATGGGCTTTTGGAGCGGTGACAACTTCATCTTTGATGGACTGACCGATTCGGAGATTGCACAATTCAAAGCAAAGGTTCAAGCCGCCGCCAACAACTTCAATCAGGCTTTGGGCATTTATTCCGATTTGTTCAAAGACCTTACCGATGAAGATGATGCCGACACGTCCTTGACCGGGGCGGTGAAAGGGGTATCGGAAGAAACCGCGTCACTTGTTGCCGGACAAATGAACGCAATCCGAATCAATCAACTTGAAGCCACTGACCTGATGCGTCAACAACTTCTTGTTTTGAATACCATCGCCGCAAACACCGCTTTCAACAAGCATCTTGCGAAGATAGACCGAATAATAACAATCCTTGAAGCCAATGGGGGTGATTCCTTGCGGTCACAAGGCTTAGTCGCATAAGATATGACACTTTCAAAAGAACTTGCCAAACAAGCCAAGAAAAAGGGCATTTGCAAAGAGTGGCACGCCCGGTTGAAATCTTTGTCAGACCGTCAAGCAATGGTCGATATGTATTTGCGTGGGATAGATTTTTGCTTGAAAAATGACTATCCCGGCAACAACTTCATTAAAGCCCATTTCGGCGACATTGCCCCCTTAAACGGGGTATTTGTCGATAATTGCATTGACGTTGAAAATCGCCCCAAATGCGTGTGTTTGGGGCAGACTTTCGGCAAGGTCAAGACCAACGGATTCAATGTGTGCGAAATCTTTGTCAAACACGATGCTGAAATCAATGTGGTTGCCGCCGACAATGCCTTTGTCATGGTCGATGTGTTTGACAATGCCGTGGTCAACATTCACGCACAAGACCGGGCGAAAATATGTGTGAACCAATATGGCGACGGTTGCACGGTGAATGAAATAATCCGTGAACCTGAATCCCATGTGAAAATCCGGGTAAAAACAACAAAAACTTATTCAAAATGAACACCGAAAACACCATCTTTCAAATGCCCTTTGATGAAAGCGACGGAGCGTTGACCGCTTACGACTATTCTTCTAACCGCGCCGACGGCATGGTTAATGGGGCGCACTTTGTCGCCGGGAAGAATGGCAATGCCATTTCTTTTGCCGGGGATGATACTTGCGAGGTGTCGAAAAACATCTTGCCGAACTTGGGGGCTGATTTCTCAATCCTTGCTTGGGCGCAACCCGGAGCAAGGTTTGCCGGGTCGCCGTCAAAGCTGATATGGCTTATTAATTTTGGCGGGCTTGAAAATTTCATCGAATTTGATTTTGAAGCAAAGCCGGGGTCGTGGTATTCCGTTGCGCTTGTGAAGCGTGGAACGGTTTACAACTTCTATGTAAATTCAACACTTCTTAAATCCATCACGAAAGCCGGAACGCCCGTTGGTGTGTCCCTGAATCAAGATTGCTATTCGGGTGACTATGGCTTTGGACTTCTTGATGATGTCAAGGTGTTCAATGTTGCCTTGTCGCAAACCGACTTGATGGATGAAGTCGCCAACGTCAAAGATATTGCATATCTTGTCGATGGTGTGAATTTCAAAGATTTCGGCGTGTATGTGTCAGGGTCGGATGGCATCTTGAACCGTCCGAAGCTAAAAGCCCCGACATCACTTTCATGGGATAATTACCACGGTGAATCGGTTGACCTGATGCACAAGTTCTATGAACCCCGCGAAATCACCTTGTCTTGCTTCATCAAAGCGGAATCAAAGATTGATTTCATCACCCGTCTTGCCGAATTTGAAAGGCAGTTCGATAAATTGGGAACACAACGCCTTGTGATTGACGTTCATCCGGTCAAGCCGCTTATCTATGAAGTGTATTGCAAAGATGCAATCGAGGTCACAAAGGAATGGAACGACAACTTGATGGTCGGTACATTCAAGTTGAAGTTGATTGAACCCGAACCCCTGAAACGTGTGTTGAAACACATCCGCGTTGGAGAAGCCACCAAGCGTTGCACCGTCACATTAACATCACGCAAATATGTGAATATCTATTGGGGTGACGGTGAAGTTGACATGGACGTGTCCGGCGAAAATAAGACAATCACCCATGACTATGCAACCAACGGTGATTATTTCCCCGTTGTAACGGGTTGCATCGACGAAATCAGCAAGTTTGAAACCAATGCCATTGTGGTATGGAACAAATTATAATAACCAAACGCGACGGAAGCCGTGTGCCGATTCTATCCCGGCACACGGCAACCAACATCACATCTGCAAAGCAGAATTGGACGTTGAACGGTGATGATACAGTTGACATCACTGTTAAATCGCCTTATCCTCAAAAATACGATATTGGGGATAAGATAACCATATTTGGGCGCGATTATACGCTTAACCGCTTGCCGCGACCGAAGAAAACTGGGGCATTTGCCTTTGAATATACCTTGCAATTTGAGGGGGTACAATATGACCTTTTGCGAGCAAGTTATGATGTTACCATCGACACAACCAACAATCAGTTGCAAGACGTTCAGGGGGATTCATTGACGGGAGATTTACGGAGATTCTTAACCGTGCTTGTAGCAAATGCAAATCGTGTTTTCCCCGGTAAATGGAGTTTGGGTGAATGCCCTGACACCGCAAGCGATGTGACCTTGACTTTTGGCGAATCTGATAATTGCCTTTCGGTGCTTCAAAGCATCTTGGGAAAATTCGATGAATCATATTTTTTTGATATTGAGATTTCCGGGGGGCGTTACATAATCAACATAAAGACTAAATCAAACATCTTGCCGTTCACCCTTGAATTTGGCAAGGGCAATGGGCTTTATATGTTGAGCCGCGACAATGTTTCATCGGCAAACATCATCACCCGTCTTAAAGTATATGGCAGCACGTCAAACATCACAAATAAATATCGTGCTGACCGTCTTTGTTTACCGGGCAAGTCAAAGGGTCAATCTTATATCGAAAAGCCGGAAGCGGTTGCAAAGTATGGCATATTTGAGGGGCGCAAGCACTTTGAAAACATCAAACCAACTTTCACGGGTCATGTTCAAAGCGTCGGCGAATCGGGGGTTGAATTTATTGACACATCCATTTCTTTTGACCTGAACGCAAAAGAAGCTGATGGGGTAACGACCCGTTATTTGATTGATGGGGTCAATGCCAAGATTCATTTCAATTCGGGCAACCTTGCCGGATATGAATTTGATATTGTCAAATATGACCATGCCACACACAAGGTTACATTGCGCCGATTCACCGATGACCGGGGCGATGTTTTCCCGTCTGAAACGTCTTTGGCGTTCAAAATCGGTGTTGGCAATGAATATAAGATTCTAAACATCGCATTGCCCCCCGAATTGGAAGCAAAGGCGGAAGCCGAACTTGAAGAAGCCGGAAATAAATATTATGACCAAAATAGCCAACCAAAGGTTCAATATTCGTTATCCGTCACAAGGGCTTTTATTGAAAAGCACTTTGCGACCGATGCCGGAATTGTCAATGTGTTCATCCCCGGCAATTATGTGCCTATTAAAGACCCTGACATTGGTGTTGACAAATCGGTGCGCATTAAGTCAATAACACGCAACATCCTGAATCCTTATGAATATTCTTTGACCATTTCGGACACGGTGACAACATCCGTGACCAATCGTGTGATAAGCGACATCATCGACATTGACAAGATTATTGAAATCAATAATCTGAATGACCACGCCCGCGCCCGTGCAAATTGGCGGTCAAGTCGTGAAGTTCTTGACATGGTATTTGACCCGGAGGGGGATTATTACACCGACAAAATCAAACCTAATTCCATTGATACACTTGCCTTGTCGGTCGGTGCAAAGTCTATGCAATTCGCTTTGTCAAACACAATATTCAAACCTAATTATGGGGGCGATGTAAATGTAATGAAATGGCAAGGTGGCGTGTTGACACATTACACAATCAGCGAAGAAAGCGCACGTTCATGGAATATTCAGGATGGCGAAATAACTTTCAATGAATCTTCACGCCCTTATTATATTTATGCCAAATGTTCAAAGTCAAGCGAGCAAGGACAATTCGTGATTACCGAAAAACAATACAAGGTTGAGCAAGAACCCGATTGTTATTATTTTTGGGTCGGGGTTGTCAATTCGGTTGATGCCGACATAAAAGCAAGAACCCTTTCATTGCTTTATGGTTTTACGACCATCAACGGGCGATATATCAAAACCGGGCGCATTGAAAGCAGCGGAAACGGGCAAAGTTTCTTTGACCTTGATTCAAACCAATTCGTGTTGGGCGATTGTCTTTCATTCAACAAGGATAATGACAAACGATTGTTATTGAAAGGGACATTTGTTCAAAGCACAAGTGGTGATGAATCCCCGTTACCTTGTTATCGCGGGGTGTGGAATGCGTCGATTGTATATTTTACGGGCGACACTGTAATATATGCTATTGATGGCAAATATTCCTTGTATCAGTGCGTTAAACAATGCAAGAACATCACGCCAAACAATCATGCCGATTATTGGGTTTGTCAGGCAAGCGCGGGTTCTGATGGCAAAGATGGAAACAACGGCAAGGACGGTCAAAACGGAAACGATGGAACACCCGGTGATTTCGTTGAATTTCGCTATGCCGTGAATGGGTCAACGGTTGCTCCGACAACCCCGGCATTTACACCGGGAAGTATATTCCCGACAAACTATTTCACCACCCAACCCGAAGTGTCAACCGGGAAATATTTGTGGATGATTCATGCGGTCATTTCCGGCGATGGAACACGACTTGTCAGGGATTGGAGTGTGCCCATAAGGATAACCCCATTTGACGGCAAGAACGGAAGCGATGGCAAGGATGGTGCGCCCGGTGATAATGGTGTCGGCATTGAATCCGTCACTAATTACTATGGCGTAAGTGTCAACAGTGCGACAAAACCGACATCGTGGACAACCACAACCCCGACAATGACTTCTACAAACAGATTTCTTTGGAATTATGAAGTCATTACATACACCGACAACACAAAGACCGAAACCACGGCACATATTGTCGGGGTCTATGGGGCAACGGGAAGCAAGGGCGACCCCGGAAAGGATGGCACAAACGGGGTTGATGGTGAAGATGGCGTTGGCATCAAGTCAATCAAAGAATACTACTTGGCAACATCGGCATCAAGCGGAGTGACACGCAACACAAGTGGGTGGACAACATCGGTTCAAACAATCAATTCTACAAAAAAATATTTGTGGAATTATGAGTGTGTGACATTTACCGACAATACGTTTCATTATACCGACCCCGTTATCATAGGCGTTTATGGTGATAAGGGTGACAAAGGCGACCCCGGCAAAAGCCCCGCAATGGTTTTTAGAGGTGATTATAATTCCAATAAAATCTATTACGGTAATGAACACCGCTTGGATTGCGTTAAATACAATGGCGCATACTACATAGCCCGTATTGATGCCGGAACTTTCACGAATGTTGCACCAACCAACACAAGTAAGTGGAATCCTTTTGGCGCATCCTTTGAAAGTGTTGCGACTGAATTGTTGCTTGCGGAAAATGCGAACATCGCCAATCTTATATTCAGGAATCAGAGATTGGAAAGTTCGGCTACATCAAATGGTGTTCCCAACTTCTTCATTGATGGGTTCAACAATATTGCATCTTTCGCCGCCGGAAATGTCGCATTTGACAAGACGGGCGCAAAGATTGGTTGGTTGCGTGTCGTTGGCAAAGACCTTATCGGTTATGATGATAACGGCATTACACGATTGCGGTTAACTCCCGACGCATTACCCCCCGTCACATCGAGGTCAACGAAACTTGCTAATGTGTCAGGTAGCGGCGGCGATATTGATGTCACGACCGAGGTTGACCAAAACGAATCATTCTATGCGGAAAAATTTGTGCATCAATACACAAATCGTGATGATGGCAATTTTGATGATGATGGTTCAATGTCTTGTTGGGTTGACATCGACATTCCCGCCGCTTCAACGACATTGTATTTGTCCGATATGCAATTTGGTGTCATGGATGCCAAAAGTCTATCAGGACAGCACGTTTCACCAAATGTTCAAATATACGCATCGGTTAAATACAAGAATGGCAACACAATCGGTTCGGTGGATTTGTCAAACGGAAATGCCCAAATCACAATCCCGACAGCCGGAACGGTAAGGTTATCAATAACGGTTTCTTGCAATTATGGAGTAACCGATTGGAATGGTCGTGCTTACGTCAGTTTCCAAGGATTCCCGATAAGTGAAACCGCCAATAATACGGTTATCGCAAAAGACGGTATAATGGCAACATTCAATGGTAATTACATGAGAATGCACTCGTCAGAGGGTTTTTCCGTGAAAGTTGGTAACAACTATTTCCGAATAACAAGTTCAGGAATCCAAAAATCAACCAACGGGTCAACTTGGACTAACTTATAAAAATGGGTGTAACTTATTCGGCGACCGGGGAAACCGAACAAGTTATGCTTTACTTACTCAACTTGTGTTTTATAGTGATACAATCACATTAAATTTGCACATCTAAAATCGTAAAAAGAAATGTACTCAACAAGGTCGGGCGAACAAGTTTCCGCCCAAATTGGCAAAATGGGTGTCGTTGCCCTGACTGATTCCGGCTTTTCCTTGCCGGATGGTCAGTGCTTCAACATCAAGAATGACGGCATCGCCCCGGTCACGCTATCGGTGCGCCTTGCCGGAATGCCTGATGGTGATTTCATCGAAACGCAATTTGATTGCGGTTGGAATCCCGAAATCGTGAAAGAAATCGCGCCAACATCGTTGGCTAATACTAACTTAAAATGGGGCTTTTAATATGGGTCTAATGATTGGCGTGGGCAACACCAAGCCCACATTCGCTTATGACTATTATTACGGCATCGAATGGGATAAGACCGTTTCAAATCCCGTTCCAACCCGTGTCGGCAAGACTGAACTTCACAAGTCTTTGCCCGTACAATCACTTATGCGTCGTTGTCTTTTGAAAGATTCCGGCGCGGTCAATTACTATCTTCACGCCAACGATTCATCCAAGCGTGACAACGGCGCGGCGGCAAACCTGAAAGGCGCGGACGGTCAATTCATGGTCGAGTTGCCCGACGCTTATATGCGCTTTGAGATGGACGGTAACAAGTGCCGCGCCCTGATGTCTGACCGCCCGTTGCCCGGCTTTATCAAATGGCGCAAAGACTATGTTTCCGCCGATGAAGCGTGTGTGCAGCGTTCAACAACCACCCTTTGCGCCGTGGTCAATGATGACCCGGATTTCAGGGGCGGCGGCAATCAAACCGCCTATGATGGCACAGACCACACATTATTAGGTCGCCCCGCAACGTCTATCAGCCTAACCAATTTCCGTGCCTATGCCCGAAAGCGCGGGTCGGTGTCGTGGAATTGCAACTTGTATCAGACACACCGCAAATTGTGGTGGTTCTTTGCAATCGAGTATTGCACATTTAATTCGCAAGCCGCTTTCAATGCCGAACTTACCGCCGACGGATTCCATCAAGGCGGACTTGGTGCGGGTGTCACAACCCTTAACAGCACAAAGTGGAATACATGGAACGGTTACAATCCTTTCATCCCGTGCGGTTTCACCCTTTCGTTGGGCAACAAGACGGGTGTTGTCAACTTCACCATGCCCGACGGGTACGATTCAGCCGCAACAACCCCGCTTGTGGTCGGTGTGCCATCTTATCGCGGTGTGACAAATCCTTTCGGTCACATTTGGAAATGGACGGATGGTTGCCTTTGCAACATCCAATCGGATGCCGACGGTGGATTGTCTGAATTTTATGTTTGCGACGACCCGACACACTTTGCAAGCACCATCGGCGCGGAATATCAGTTGCGCGGCAACTTGCCCCGCAAAGAGGGATATGTAAAAGCCTTGATTCTTGGCGAACATGGCGAAATCATGCCCCTTGAAGTCGGCGGCGGGTCAACCACCTATTTTTGCGACTACTTTTATACCAACATCCCCGCAAGTGGTTCAGCAACACGCGGTGTTTTGTTCGGCGGT
>LUJM01000044.1:35958-63726 GCA_001689415.1 Bacteroidales bacterium M2
TCGGTTCTCGGCTTTGCTTTTACCCAATCGAAGCCGCCGCGTAAGCGGAAATCGTTCCCCGAAAGCATTTTAAGCGAGTTTTGAAATGAAAATAATTGGGTTGTCAGGTGTCGCGGTGTTTTGTTCAGCGGTAATGCGAATAATGGTGCGAATGCAGGCTTCGTGTATGCGAATACGAATAATACGCCGTCGAATACGAATGCGAATATCGGTTCTCAGCTATGCTTGTAAAAATATAGTTGCATCACCTGAAACCTTGCCACAAAAACATCCCGTTCCGGGGATGAATGAGTGGGGAAACCCACGGCAAAAAATAAATCACGTTGAACGACTTTGGTAGGGCAACCGAAGAAGTCTATTATTCAAGCAAAATGAAGCGTTTGAACAATCTTTTTGAAAAGGTCATAAGCATTGACAATTTGCGCCTTGCCGATGAAAGGGCAAGGAAAGGCAAGTTGCATTCTTATGGTGTGCAGCTTCACGACAAGAACCGTGAAGCACACATTCTTACGCTACATGAGCAATTAAAGAACGGAACATTCAAAACATCGCCTTATCACGTTTTCACAATCTACGAACCCAAAGAAAGGTTAATTTATCGTTTGCCGTACTTTCCCGACCGCATCTTGCATCATGCGATTATGAATGTGCTTGAACCAATATGGGTGTCTATATTCACAAAGGATACTTATTCTTGCATCAAGAATCGTGGGATTCATGCTTGCGCCAAATCAGTGCGCCGGGCTTTGCGGGAAGATAAGGACGGCACACGTTATTGCCTGAAAATAGATGTCCGCAAGTTTTATCCGTCTATCCGTCACGACGTATTAAAAGCAATCATCCGGCGCAAAATCAAAGATGCCCGGTTGCTTGCGCTTCTTGATGAAATCATTGATTCCGTCAATCGCACGACCAAGCAATCAAGCAAACCCAAAAGAAAGCGCGAAAGACCTATGGGGTCACGCTACTTGTGCATGAGCAAGCAATCGCACAAAATGAGTGTTGATGATGCAGAAGAAGCAGTCGAAGAAGAAACGGTCGAAAACGAATCAAGGGGTGTTCCGATTGGCAATTATTTGTCACAATTCTTTGCAAACCTTGTATTGGCTTATTTTGACCATTGGTTGAAAGAGGTGATGCAAGTTAAATATTATTGGCGATATGCCGATGATATAGTGATTCTTTCCGATAGCAAGGAATTTTTGCACAATCTATTGCATGAAATCCGGGCATATTTTGCGACCCTTGAATTGACGGTCAAAAAGAATTATCAGGTTTTCCCGGTTGAAAGCCGTGGAATTGACTTCTTGGGTTATGTGTTCTATCATACCCACACACGCTTGCGCAAGAGCATCAAGCAAAGGTTGTGCCGCCGGGTGGCGCATCTTAACAAGCGCAAGAAGCAGTTGCCCCAAGTTGCCTATCGACAGCAGATTTGCAGTTGGTGGGGTTGGTGTAAATACTGCAATTCAATAAATCTTTTCAATAAATTAAAAACAACAATGCCGTATGAAATTACTTTCAATCGCCCCAAATGCGCATTACGACATGACGCACGGGCAACCCAAAGTTCTTGAAAAGGACAACGACGGTTCTTGCGTTGTGCGCCTGAATGTCGCCCCGGAAATGGGCGGCAATGGTGACATCGCGGTTCAATCTGAAAACGCCGAACCCGTACAAACCGGGTGGTCGTGCTTTGAGGTCAGGACTTTTGCCGAACCGACAAAAGCAAATTTGAAAAAGGCAATCATCCGTTCCATCGTGGATGAAACCGCCGAATTTGACCTTGTAAATTCCTATAACAAACACCTTATGGGAATTAAGGTTGATGAATCCGCCGTTCAGAAATACAAGGACTTTTTGACCCTCACCGAAGAAATTGACGCGGTGTTGGTTGAATCGCTCAAATCATAATACTAACATAACACTTACTAACAATGGCAAGGTTTGGCGACCTCGGAATTGAATCCGGGGCAATAATCGGAAAGGGAATCGAAATTGAAGAATTGTTTGGCAAGCGAATCTTGATTGAGAAAACCAAAATTTCAAAATCAAAGTTCACGGGCAAGAACAATTCCGGGTTAAGGTTGCAAATGCAAGTCGTTCTTGCGACGTTCAATGAAACGCCGGATGCGCACGGTGACTTCTATGTGAAGAAGTCGGACGGCACACCCGACGGCGAAAGGCGATGTTGCTTCACCGGGTCGGACATTCTTATTGAGGGTGTCCAAGCAGCCGAAGAAAAGATTTCGGGCATCAATGTGGAACGTATCGCCAAAGGCGAAACCTCGCTTGAACTCTATCCGATTGACACAACCATTGTCAAGGTAGGCAAGTGTTTCAACTTCACCTAATATGACAAACGAAATCCATCCTTTTCTTTCATGGGTCGGTAAGTACCTGATGGGAACGGTCGGTGCAATTATAGGATTCTTGCGCCCGACTTTTCCGTTCATCATCGTTTGCACCCTCGCCGTGTTGCTTGATTGTTACACGGCATGGTCGCTTTCCCGACGTGTGAAGAAGAAATTCCCCGGTGCAAATGATGGCAAATTCAAAAGTCATTATGCGGGGCGTGTGTTTATAACCCTTGTGAAAGTCTATGCCGTGACCGTGCTTGCCTATATGATAGACACAATCATTTTCCCGGATATGACAATGTTGTTGCCCAACATTATTGCCGGAACGGTTTGTTTTTGGCAAATATGGTCAATGCTTGAAAACGAATCATCTTGCAATGATGCACGTTGGGCGGAAGTCGCGCAACGCATCATGGTTGATAAGACGGAAAGGCATTTTGACATTGACTTGCACGAACTGAAACACCCCGAAAGAGAGCAGAAGAACACCACAAACCCCGGTGTTGAGTAATAACCATAATATCACTAATCATGGCAAATGTTGACATTCTATTGCCTTTCATCCTCAAATATGAGGGTGGATTTGTCAATGACCCCGCCGATTCAGGTGGTGCGACCAACAAGGGCGTGACAATCGCAACGTGGCGGTCAGTCGGATATGACAAGGACGGCGACGGTGACATTGATGTTCAAGACCTGAAATTGATTTCCAATAAAGACGTGCGCGACCGTGTGTTGAAGCCGCACTATTGGGATAGGTGGAAAGCTAACCAAATCCAATCACAGAAGATTGCGAATATCCTTGTTGATTGGGTTTGGGCGTCAGGCGCAAACGGTATCAAGATTCCCCAACGTCTTTTGGGTGTCGCCGTTGATGGCATTGTCGGAGCAAAGACACTTGCGGCGGTGAATGCCGCCGACCCTGATGTGTTGTTTGATAGAATCTATCAAGCCCGCGAAACGTTCTTGCGCGACATCACCAATCAATCAATCGCAAGTTATGAAAAGAAAATCAATCGCAAGGCGACCAATGCCGAACTAATGAAGTACACAAAGAAACGCTTCATCAAGGGTTGGTTGAATCGCCTTGCCGCCATCAAAGAGTTATAAAGGATGAAACACGTTATCACATTGTTGGGACTGATGCTTGTTCTTGCCCTGACATCATGCGCGACAACTCGCAAGTTGGAGCAATCCACCATTGAAGAAAGGGTGGAGAATACAAGCACCCAAGAAGAAGCCGTCGAAAAGACGGTGACGGTTGTTGATACGACACGGACGGAACACGGCAAGGTTACAATCACCGAAATTGTCTTTGATACGACCACACCCGACCCGGTGGTTGATTCTGAAAAGGAATCATCCCACGGCAACCACGGCAAGACCAAGACCGAAAGCAAGCCGACACCCCCGGCGGCATCGGTCAGCTTGCCCGGCATCGGTAACATCAACGGCAATATTAAATCAATCCGACAAACGGTGATTGAATCAGATGTCGAGCAGAAAGGAGAAAGCAAGGATTCCAAAGAACAAAAGGAATCCAAATGCAATGCAAGTGCAATTCAAGACAACGCACAAAGCAACACCAAGTCCGCGCCCGCGCCCGACCCCCAACGGTGGCGATACATCTTTTATATTCTTGCCATCGGCGTTGTGATGCTTCTTTACCTGAAACGTGTGCCGATTCTTGATTGGCTCAAAAGAATTTTATCAGGGTTGCGCCGCATATTCTGAAAAAATCGCTATCTTTGCAACATCATTGTTGCGAAAGCCCCGCAAGGGGAACAATGACATCGCCCGGCATTTTGTCGGGCGATTTGTGTTAAAAATGGGTGAAATCGTGGTCAAATCCGTGGTCATGCGAAAATATAAAGACAAAAGAAAAGCACCTAACCGATTGATTAGGTGTTTCTTGCATTGCTTTTCACTTGCGTGAAACTGCGGAGAGAGAGGGATTCGAACCCCCGGAGGTGTGACCCTCAACGGTTTTCAAGACCGCCGCAATCGACCACTCTGCCATCTCTCCTTGGTTTGCGTGTGCAAAGTTAATCCTTTTTTGTCAATTGTGCAAATATTAGCGGTGTTTTTTCGCAGTTATTAAATCTTTTGTTATCGCATTTGCCGATGTGGCGGCGGCATCGGTGGTGCCGAGGATGTGTCTTATACGTTGATAACCTGCGATTTGAGCATTGCGGGCATCACTGTCGAGTCGTAGCAGGGGAGCGAGTTGTTCGGCTACAAGTTCGGGCGTACAAGTGTGTAAAAGCATTTCGGGTACAATCATCTCGCCTGCAATAAGGTTGGGCAGCGACACGTAGTCGATATCGAGTATGCGTTTCATCAGGTCGTAGGATATTTTCGATCCGTTGGCACGGTAGCATACTACCTGAGGCACGCCTGCAAGGGCGGTTTCGAGTGTCGCAGTTCCGGATGTGACGAGTGCCGCGCGGCAATGTGCGAGGATTGCCGATGCATTGTCTTCGCGTACCACGGGTATGTTTTTTGCTCCGAATTCGGCATATAGGCTGTCGTCGATGCCGGGTGCGCCAACTATTATGCCCCGGTATTGCGGGAAGGTGTCGGCTGCGGCTATCATAATGGGCAGGTTGTTGCGGATTTCGCCTCGACGGCTGCCGGGCATTAGGGCTATCAACGCCCTGTCGCGCAACTTGTGACGTCTCAGGAAGTCCTGTCGTTGCGGTGCGTTGCGAAGGGCGGTGTCGATTTCGGCTACAGACGGATTGCCTACGTATACAGCCCGGTTGTAGTCGTTGTCCTTATAGAAGTCCGGTTCGAAGGGCAGTATGCAGAAAACCCTGCGGATGAGTTTGCGAATATCGCGCACCCGCCATTTTTTCCATGCCCAAATCTTCGGTGATATGTAATAGTATACCGGTATGCCGAGTTTCGCGGCCTTGGCGGCGACTTTGAGATTGAACGACGGATAGTCGATGAGTATCAGCGCGTCGGGCATTGCCATTTCGAGGGCATTCTTGGCCTTCGACAGGTTCCCGGTGACCTTGCCGAGGTTGCGCAATACTTCGCTAAAGCCCATAAAGGCCATGTCGCGGTAGTGGATAATAGGCTGTTCGCCAGCGGCGGCCGACATTAAGTCTCCGCCAAGGAAGGTGACTACGGCTTCGTGGTCGTAGTGTTTAAGGGCCTTGATCAGGTGTGATCCGTGAAGGTCGCCCGATGCTTCTCCGGCTATTAAAAAGTAGTGCACGGTCTATTTCCTTTTAGCTTTAAAAAAATCCTGTATCAGACTGCGGCAACTATCCTCGCACACGCCGGTAACAACCTCGGCGCGAGGGTGAAAAGGCGAGGTGCCGGGGCGAACAATACGGCTATATCCCCGCTTGGGGTCGGGAGTGCCTATGACTATACGGCTCAACTGGCTCCAGCCGATAGCCCCGGCGCACATGGGGCAAGGCTCTACGGTCACATATAATGTGCATCCGGCCAGGTACTTGCCTCCGATAGTCTGGGCTGCCGCGCTTATGGCGAGCATTTCTGCATGGGCGGTTACGTCGTTGAGTCGTTCTGTAAGGTTGTGTCCACGTCCGATGATACGGCCGTTTGGCGCTATCACCACGGCCCCAATAGGTATTTCGCCTTTGTCGGCTGCAGCCTTGGCTTCGGCTATGGCAAGCCCCATATAATACTCGTCGGCAAATGTCATGCGAGGTCTATTTTGAGGCCTTCGTCGGCCGGTATGATGTTGCCTTCAAAAACTTCGGCAGCTTCGCGTACCAGTTGCCACTGGTCTTGTATACTTTGCGAATAATGGCCGATTACCAATGTCTTGGCCTCGGCGGCTTTAGCTATCTGCGCGGCTTGTCGGGCGGTAGAGTGGCCTCGTGGAGCTGCCTTAGCCTGCCCCTCGTCGCCGTAGGTAGCTTCGTGGTATAGGGTGTTGATGCCTCGCACTGATTCGGCTACGCGCATATCCATAGCCGTATCCGAGCAGTAGGCATAACTTGCCGCAGGCGTTGGCGCGGTAGTGAGCCTTTCGTTGGGAACGGTGGTGCCGTCGGGAAGTACAAGG
Source organism: Bacteroidales bacterium M2 (assembly GCA_001689415.1). GTDB lineage: Bacteria > Bacteroidota > Bacteroidia > Bacteroidales > Muribaculaceae > CAG-873. The sequence continues at coordinate 42,367 of LUJM01000044.1, forward strand.
TCGGCTCCGTCTTTGAGGTCGTTCATCAGGTAGTGGGGCACTCCGTAGAAATCACAGCTTGCGCGGTCAATGTGGCGGCGTTTGTTAACCTCGTCGAAGCGGAATCCTACACATGGTACACGGTGGTAGAGCGGAAACGATGTTACTCGCAACGACCCATCGTCGAAAATCACCGATGTTGTGTCGGGCTCTATTATATTCCAGTGTAATTTGTAAGTGCGTTCGCGGCATACTGCGTTTACCATTTGCCTGAGGATATCTACGCCTTCAGCAAATGTATGCACGGTAACATCACCCTCTACGCTGTGAAGGGCGAGGGTCGACAGCAAGCCTGGCAGACCCAGAAAATGGTCGCCGTGGAGATGAGAGAGAAATATATGGTCGAGGCGGGCAAACGAGATTCCGTAGCGGCGCATCTGCAGCTGCGTTCCTTCGCCACAGTCCACGAGCATGTGGTGACGTCGGTATGTCACCATTTGGGCACTTGGGTTATGCCGTGTCGTGGGTGTAGCCGAGCCACAGCCAAGGATAGTTACATTGAAATAAGACATAGTGCAAACTTACGCAAAATTTTGCAAAAATCGAGTATCCATTGCAAAAAAGCTATAAAAATCGTGCTTCTGAGCATGTCTGGGGCAACATTTGGCTTTGCTTTTACGTATTATCTATAGCAACAGCAGAAAGAAGTAAAGTATTGAATTAGTTTTTTCATAGGATTAGATTTTTTAAGGTTTAGACACTGCGGGCCTGTCGTGATGACAGGCCCGCGGATTTTTTTGTTCGTACCCGGTAATGTGTCTTATTTCTCTACAAGGTCTATGATTTGTGACGGTGTAGATATTATATGGTCGGCGTACGCCTGCTGAAGTTCCACGATAGGCCTGAAACCCCACGTTACGCCGCACGATTCGACGCAGGCTCTGCGGGCGGTTTCCATGTCTACGCCCGAGTCGCCGACATACAATACTTCGGCTTTGGGGGTGGGGCACATCGACAAGGCTTTGAACACTATCGACGGGTCGGGCTTGCGGGGGATACCGTCGATGTTGCCAAGTATTGCCCTGAAATTGGCATCGGGGAAATAATGGGCTACAATCTTGGTCACTGCCTCCTCGTATTTGTTTGATGTCACGGCAAGGTTGATACCCCGGGCTGTGAGTTCTTCGAGAAGCTCCGGAATACCCGGATAGGGGGTTGTGGCATCGCAGCAGTGTTCGCCGTAGTATTCTTTGAAATGGGCGAGGGTGTCGTTGACTACTTTTTCAGAATGCTGGTCGTCGGGTAATGCTCGCTCTATAAGCTTGCGCACGCCGTTGCCTACCATGTTGGGGTATACCCACAGGCCGTGCTGAGGATAGCCCATAGCCTTCAGGGCGTAGTTGGTAGCTGCGGCAAGGTCGTCGATGGTATTGAGCAGCGTGCCGTCTAAATCAAAGATTACATATGACTTCATGTTGGATGTTTGTTGTTTTGTTTATGATTGTTGCAACCGCTATACCCATGTCAGAACGGATATCCGACAGCGAAGTGGAAGTTGGCATCGCGACTCCAGCGCGGGTGTATCAGCGGCCAGCGTTCCTGGTTCATCGCCGGGTTGTAGGCCTTGAAGCCAAGGTCGAGGCGCAGCAGGAAGTATGTGAAATCGAGGCGGATGCCAAGGCCGTAGGCGGCTGCGATTTCCTTGTAGAATTTGTTGAATTTAAATTGCCCGCCGGGCTGGTTGGGATAGTCCTTTATGGTCCATATGTTGCCGGCATCGACAAATAATGCTCCTTCGAGCACCCAGAATAGTTTGGCGCGGTATTCGATGCTCAGGTCGAGGCGTATGTCGCCACATTGATTGATGAAGTCGGTAACCGAATTTTTGGCATCGTACGAGCCCGGACCGAGGGTGCGCACGCCCCAGCCGCGAACTCCGTTTGCTCCACCGGCGTAGAATCGTTTTTCGAAAGGCACCATCGACGAGTTGCCATATGGGTACGCGATTCCCAGTCCGCAGTGCATCGCCAACGAGTTACGGCTGTTGAAATTGCGGGTGTATGTAAAGTCTGCCTCGCCTTTGACGTATTGGGCATACTGTATGCCGAAAATCTTATATACCCCCGACGATTTCTTCTGGCCTATCATATTCGAGATACCATAGAGCAGGTTGCCCGCCATTTCGGCCGACAGGCGTATACTGGTCACATGCGGCTGCACGCTAAGGGCGTTTACTGTAGCCGACGGCAAACGTCTGTTGGTACGCGAGAAGGTGTAGCCCATGCGCATGATGAAGTGGTCTTCGTAACTGTATCGAAGCAAAGGGTTGCTCGGGGCGATTTCGTCTATAAAATTGATAGTGGAGCGGGGCAGGCGCACGTAGTTGATGTCGATAAGGTCGAACGTCTGGCGGCGCAGGTAGTCGGCTCTTTGCTGTTGCCATTTCCATTTCCATGCCGTGCCAAGGATGATACGCGTATATTCGGGTCGCTCCTGATAGTTGGCCGAGAAGGTAAACTCGGTCGAGGCCAGTCGTCGTTGTTTGAACGACTTCGACAGGAAGGGGCATTCGAACCTGGGCAATGTGATACCAACCTCGCCGGCAAACTCGGTGTAGCGGTTGTTGATAAGTCCGTCGAGATTGCCCGACAGGCTTTCGTACGATCCGCGGAGTTTTGTAGTGAGCAGCTCCGAGCCATGGGCAAGGTTGCGGTGCTGGTAAGTGAGTCCGAGGCCGAAACCGAAGTCGCCTTCCGAGTTGGTGCCTTCAACCTCGATCGAGGCTGTCATCTTCTTGTTTCGGGCCAGATAGATATTGGCGTCCAGTAGCCCGACATCATCGCGAGCCCCGGCGGGAACCATTTCGATATTTATATACTTGATGATGCTCAGTCGCCCAAGAGCCTCGTAGGTGCGCTCTACATCGGCGGCACTATATGGCTTGCCGGGTGTAATGTAGCACATCTCGTCGAGGACTTTGGGCCGTATGTATCGGTCGCTGCTGTATATGAACCCCGTACCGTTGTAAACAATGGTGTCGCGGATTGCGCCGGAGCCTACGCTGTCCGACGGATTTGCCAATATGAATGTAACATTGCGTATATCATAGCGGTGGTGGTGCTTGCCGCTAAGTCCGAGGCTGTCGGCAAGCGATGCCAGGGCGGTATGGCCGCCGGGTTTGTCGGCTGGAGTGTGAAGGTTGAGCGTTAGCCCTACGAGCTTGCTGCCCGCAATGGTGTCGGCGGTATAATTGATATATTCGCGGTTGAAATCGTAATATCCGGCATTCCTCAGCAGTTTTGTTATTCGTCCGCGTTCTTCGTCGAGGGCATTGCGGTCAAGCAGCATGCCGGGCCGTATGGTAGCCTCCGTGGTGTCGTACATCACAATGTGCCTTACTGCGCGGTCGCTGATATTATAGTTCATCGCCGCTATGCGGTGAGGCTCGCCGGCAACTATGCGGTACTTCACGTCCATTCGTTTCTTGCCGTCGTGGCGTACGGTGTCGGCTTCTACGCGGGCATCGAGGTAGCCGCTGTTGATAAGTGCCAGCTGCAGCTGTCGGCTTGATGCCTCGGTGAGCGCCTGGTCATAGATTACCGGGGCTTGACCTACGCGGCGAAGCCATCGGTTGTACCATTTGGTGCTGTCGCGGCCCGATAGGCTGTAGGTGGCCAGCTGAAGCTTGGCGAAGCCAAGTACCTTGTGGTTGGGCGTCTGGCGCAGGAAGTTGTAGAGTTCGACTTCGCTGATGTCGTTGCGGTCGGTAACATCTACAGATACCTTGTCGAGCAGGTATTCGCCATCGGGCACATGCTTGGTGGCGCTACATGCCGCCAGCAGCAATATCGACGCAATGGCCGTAAGTATGATATGTAATCGCTTGGCGTGCATGGGGCATTATCCTTTTACCGGAATTGTAAAGATAAAGCGCGAACCTCCGTGGTGTTCTGTGTCGAGTTTCAGCTCGCCGCCGAGAAGTCGGGCGAGAAGTCGCGAGATATACAGGCCAAGGCCGCAGCCGGTGACGGTGTTGTCGAGCTGGCGGAAGCGCGAGAATATGTTTTCGGCCTGGCTCTGCGGTATGCCTATGCCGGTGTCTGAAACACTGAATTCTACCTGCGATGTCTCGGCGAGATATTTGAACTCGAGGTCGATGCGTCCCTTGTCGGTAAACTTATCGGCATTGCTGAGAAGATTGAGCAATACCTGGCCTACTCGCTGGGGGTCGGTATCGATAACCATATCCGGTGTCTGTGCGGTATTGAATTCGATTAGTACTCCCTTCGATGTGTGGCTTGAATCTTCAAAAAGGCTGTCGATGGCATAAGTGCATATTTCGTAGATGCTCGACGGCTTACGCTCTATGCTCATGGTGCCGTGTTCGAGGGCGGCTATATCAAGTACATCGTTGAGAAGGGTAGTGATCAGCTTCGAATTTAGCTCTATAATATTTGCAAAACGATGAAGATAACTGCTCTTATCTTCGGGTACGCAATCTACAATAAGCTTCGAATACTCAACAATGGCCGCGAGCGGTATCTTGATTTCGTGGCTCATGTTGTTTACGAAGTCTGTTTTTAGTTTGTCGGCGTTTTTGGCATTGTCGCGGGCGGCAATCAGCTCTTGCTGGGCTTGTTGTAGCTCGTTGCGTTCGTCGCGAAGACGTTCGGCAATGCTCGCTTCAAGTTCTGCCATACGTTTTACCTTGCGGTTTTGGCGGTATAGTATGAGCAACAGGGCGGCCAGGATGACAACTGCAAATAGCAGGCCGATGGCAAATATTCGTTCCGACCGCGCACGGCTTTCTTTATGCGCTGTCATTTCGGCTATATTGGCCTCCTTGAGGGTGTTGACATCGTATATAATCTCAAGTTCGCGCAGGCGCTGGTCGGTTTTGCGCTGCATCTCTTTGCGCAGCAGCACATTGAGGTCTACCGCGGCATCGAGCTGGGTTTGCGTGTCGCCGATTTTTTCGGCAGCTTCCACAAGTGCGTTGAGATAGTAGAATCGGTATGATTCGTTTTCAGGGTTGTTGATCTGGCGCTTGATTGCGTCGATAGCCTTGCGGTACTGTTTGGTGGCAAGGAAATAGAAGATATCCGTCCTCTCGTATGCCTTCATTTCCTTGGCTATGGTCGTGTCCTTTTGGGCAAGTTCGTTTATTTTATTGTAAACGCCCTCGATTTCAGGTTTTGTCAGGCCCTTATAGTTTCCTAAAAGGCGTTGATAGCTTGCAAAGCGCAAACGGCTCAGGTCGCGGAAGGGGCGGCCATGGCTATGGTAGGCATCTGAGAGGGAGTCGATTACGTTTATGAGTTTTTTGTCGAGTTCTACGGCTTTGGAGTAGTTCTGATTGACGGTGAACACCGGTGCTGCCCGCGAGTAAACATGGTTGCGTATCGAGCCTGTGGACAACGGCAGTTGGTCTAATACATCCTCAAGTCGTTGTACGTATTGCTCGAGCAATTCGCCGTTGGTAGTCTTGGCAAGGCGCGAGCAGAGCGTATACAGCATCAGGGCGCGGTCATAGGGGTCGGCAGGGGTGTTGAGGTTTTCTCGTTTGAACAGGTCCTCGAGGTGGCTAAGGTCGTTGCCTGTGTCCTTGCGGGTCTCGATATCGGTGCGCATCATGGCGGCGTAGAGCATCACCTCGCGCTGACGGTTGGTTTCGAGAAACGAGCTTAGCTCATGCTCTATATTGCTCAGTGCGCTGTCATTATCGCGCAGTTCGTATACCATGCGCGACATTGCATCGAGCTGCACCTCGGCCCGGTTTGATGATTCGGCAACATGGTATAACCTGTTCAGGGCATCCATGCGGTCTTCGTGGTCAAGCGAAAGGTCGTAGAGGTTGTAGAGTGTCGATATTTTGTTGGCGGTATGTGTTTCTTCCTTTAGCGACTGCTCCAGGCTGTCGCGGAGAAATGTAATACGTGCATGGCTTGCAATAGTGAATAGCAGTGTCAGCGCGAGGATAATATAGCGATGTGTCCCTGACATATTGGCATGTCTTGTTCGTTTGTTTTCTAATAAAGCCTCGTTTTAGTTTTTGGTGCTAATGACAAAGCCGTTAGATTTTATCAATGATATAGAACCCAACCCGTTCTTGCGAAAAGTTGAATTGGCTTAAGTTGCGCTATCTCAACTTGCTTCAGCTTTATTGTTCGGCGTTCCGGCTCTTATCGTTCTTGTGGCGATTGAGTAGCGTCAGCTGTAACCTAAAAGCTAAAAAACAGTGAGCAAGTTAGGGAGTGTGCGAAACTTGTATTGAATTGATTTACCTACAAAATTACTAAATTTTATGAAGATACAAAAAAAAAGTCCCAAACTCGTTTCTTCAACGCGTCAGGACCTAAGCCAAAGGGCATGTTTGTGATTCAAGTGTGTTGCTCCATAGACTTGTGCATAGAGATTATATCATACTTACTTATCCTTTATAGTCTTTTAGCATGGCTGTCGACTGTCGTCGCGACGTTGACGGCGCCCTGCTTTTGCCTTGACTTAGATCTTGATTGGGGAATGCGTAAATAATTATAGGTCTAAGCGTATGGCAATCGGACTTATAAAATTCGTTGCAAAGGTAATAATTTTTTGGCTCTGTAGCAAATAATTTGCCATAAATAAAAATCATTGTCGGATATTGTGTTGAATGTACTTGCCTTAGAGACATAATGCCGGTTGTTGCTGCTCGGAGAGATAAATGTGCGTAAGTTTCGATAAATTAGGCTTTTTTAGCAGTTTGGCTAATATAATCTTATGCTTAGCTGTTTATCTTTTTATTTATGACTGTGTTGTTTGCTATCTGTCAAAAAACATGTCTTATAACATATTATCGCGGATGTGTTTTTTCGCAAATATTTATTACCTTTGCGCGACACGCTAACCTATCGAACATGAAAAATACACAGCTACTCCTCGGCGATGAGGCTTTCGCCTTAGGAGCGATAAATGCAGGTCTGTCGGGTGCTTATGCATACCCTGGTACTCCGTCGACTGAGATTTTGGAATATATTCAGGAGAATCCCGTTGCGAGGCAACGGTCGATTCACTCTCATTGGTCGTCGAACGAAAAAACAGCGCTCGAAGAAGCGCTCGGTATGTCGTTCTGCGGCAAGAGGGCTATTGTATCGATGAAGCACGTTGGACTAAATGTTGCTGCCGACCCGTTTGTAAACTCGGCTATGACTGGCGCAAATGGCGGTATGCTCGTCGTTGCTGCCGATGACCCCTCGATGCATTCGTCGCAAAATGAGCAGGATAGCCGTTTTTACGGCGCGTTTGCCCTTCTGCCGGTACTCGAGCCTTCCGACCAACAGGAGGCATACGATATGGCATCGTACGGTTTCGAACTTTCTGAGAAATTCAAAGTTCCTGTGCTTGTGCGACTTGTGACTCGTCTGTCGCATAGCCGCGCTGTTGTTGAGACTCATGCCGTGCCTTCGCCCGAGAATAATCTTCATTACCCCGAAGACCGCCCGCAGTGGGTACTCATGCCGGTAAATTCGCGCCGTCGATACCCGGTGCTTATCGACACCTATGCCAAGTTGGCCGAAGATTCCGAGGTGTCGCCGTTCAACAGATATATCGATGCCCCCGACCACTCCGTCGGCATCATTGCTTCAGGTATTGCTTTCAATTATGTAATGGAGGCATTCGCCGGCAATCCCGTGCATCCGATTGTCAAGATTTCGCAATATCCTCTGCCAAAGGCGATGATCGAGCGCCTTGCCCGTGAGTGCGACAAGATTGTCGTTATCGAAGAAGGCCAGCCTGTTATCGAAGAGCGTCTTCGCGGCCTGCTTGGGGCTCCAATCGAGATTATCGGCAAGCTTTCGGGGCAGCTTCCCCGCACTGGCGAGCTTAATGTTGAGGCCGTAGAACGCGCCCTCGGCATAGAGCCTAAAGATTGTCTCGCGCCCTCGCAGACAGTCGTTCCGCGTCCGCCGGCATTGTGTCAGGGTTGCGGCCACCGCGATGTGTACAATGCCCTCAACCGAGCCCTTGCCGATTACGAATCGCCCAAGGTTTTCGGCGATATCGGTTGCTACACGCTCGGTTATCTTGCCCCGTTCAAGGCCCTCGACACCGTTGTTGACATGGGCGCCTCGATTACTATGGCAAAAGGCGCGGCTGATGCCGGGCAGCACCCGGCTGTGGCAATAATAGGTGACTCTACTTTCACTCACAGCGGCATGACCGGCTTGCTCGACGCTATCAACGAGAACTCGCCTATTGCCGTCATTATCAGCGACAACCTTACTACCGGCATGACCGGTGGCCAGGATAGCCAGGGCACCGGCAAACTGCGCGAGATATGCTTAGGCCTCGGGGCCGACCCCGACCATGTGTGCACTATCGACTCGCTGCCAAAGAATGTCGACGACATGTATGCCCTATTCCGTCGTGAGATTGACTATAAAGGGCTGTCGGTGATTATTTCTGTCCGCGAGTGCATACAGACTGCCCGCCGCCATAAAAGCTAAGGTACAACTTAAAATGAAAGAAACATGAAAAAAGACATCATATTAGCCGGTGTTGGCGGTCAGGGTATACTCACTATTGCCAAGGTTATCGGTATCGCCGCCCTCGATATGGGCCTATATCTCAAACAGGCCGAAGTACACGGCATGAGCCAGCGAGGTGGCGACGTTCAGAGCGGTTTGCGACTGAGCAGCAATCCTATATATTCCGATCTTATTCCCCTCGGATGCGCCGACCTGATTATTTCTATGGAGCCTATGGAGGCTCTGCGCTATCTGCCGTGGCTTGCTCCGGACGGTCAGATTATATCAAACTCTGTGCCTTTGGTCAATATCGGCAATTATCCTGAGGATGAGGCGCTCGAGGCTGAGTACGATGCCCTCGGCGACCGTATAACTGTATTCGACAGCGAGGAGCTTGCTCGTCAGGCCGGTAGCCCGCGCTCGGCAAATATCGTTCTGCTCGGAGCTGCTGCTCCTTTCCTCGATATCGACCCGGGAGTGCTGCGCGACTGTGTTCGACGCCGATTTGCCGGCAAGAGCGACGCCGTAATCGAGGCAAATGTTAATGCTTTCGATGCCGGTCTTAAAATCACTCTTTAATAGATAAAACCTTCACACCCACCAGACGAATGTTACCACTCAGTAATGAGCAACTTGCGGGCATTATGGCCCGGCTCAACATATCTACACTCACCACTGCGACAATACGCCAGATAGTAGCTCTGACATCAGTGGCCGAGGAAGTGGCGGGCGATAAATTCCTGCATCTCGAACTCGGCAATCCCGGTCTGCCCTCGCAGCAAATAGGTGTCGACGCCGAGTGTGCCGCCTTACGCGACGGTATTGCCAACAAATATCCACCGGTAATGGGTACTGCTGCCCTCAAAAATGCCGGAAGCAGGTTTGTCAAGGCCTTCCTCGACCTCGACATTCCCGCCGATTGCATCGTGCCCTCGGTAGGCTCGATGCAGGGCAGTTTCTCGCTTATGCTGCTCCTGAGCAAGCGCGACCCGGCCAAAGATACAATGCTGTATCTCGACCCCGGCTTTGCTCCGCAGCATTTGCAGGCAAAGGTCCTCGGTCTGAAGCAGCAGAGCTTCGATATATATAATTATCGTGGTCAGGCTCTTGCCGATAAGTTAGAAAGTATCCTCGCGCAGGGAAATATCACCGGAATACTATACTCAAATCCCAACAACCCGGCGTGGACTAACTTTACCCCTGCCGAGCTTGAAATCATAGGCCGACTTGCTACGAAATACGATGCTATCGTGCTCGAAGACCTCGCATACATGGGTATGGATTTCCGTCAGGATTTCGGAGAACCATTTCGTGAACCCTTCATCCCTTCGGTTGCTAATTACACCGATAATTATGTGCTCTTGATTTCGGCGTCCAAGATTTTCAGCTACGCAGGCGAGCGTATCGCCCTCGTATGCATGAGCCCGACAGTCGCTGAGCGTACCGACCCCGGATTGATGCCCGTATTCGGTATGCGCACATTTGCCGATGCCTTTGTATTCGGAGTTGTATACTGTGTGTCGTCCGGCGTTACTCATTCTGTGCAATGCGCAATGGCGGCAATGCTCGATGCTGCTGCTGATGGTCGTATCAACTTCGTGCACGAATGCGAGGAATACCACAGCCGTTGTGCAAGGGCTAAAGAAATATTCGCCGAGGCCGGGTTCAAGCTCGTTTATGCCGACGACGACGGCACTCCTGTGTCCGACGGTTTCTTCTTCACTGCAACATACAAAGATATGGACAGCGAGACCCTGCAGCGCGAACTTATGCGACACGGTATTTCTACAATTTCGCTTCCCGGAACAGGCAGTACGATGCACGGACTGCGTATATGCGTGTCGAAACTTACCGACAACGATCACTTCGATTCTCTAAGACAACGACTTAATGCTTTCTGCTATGAGCAACATTAATTATATGTCGGCTGCCGAGGCCGTAAAATTGATTAAGAGCGGCGACCATGTCGTGATACAGGGTAGTACCTCTATTCCCGAAACACTCGTTGCTGCCATGGCTGACCGTGGCGACGAGCTGCGAGGCGTGGTTCTGTATACCGGTTTCGCTGTTGCAAAAGGCCCTGCGCCATACTGCCGTCCCGAGTATAAAGATTCTTTCCTTGTAGAGAGTATTTTCGTCTCCAATTCTGTACGTCGTTGGCTTGCCGAGGGCTACGGTACCATGATACCTCGATTCCTGGGCGAGGTTCCGGCCCTTTTCCGCGACGGTACATGCCCGGTCGACGTGGCGCTGATAAACTGCTCTCTGCCAAACGACGAAGGATACGTGAGCTTCGGTGTATCGGCCGACATTGCAACCTCGGGCGTTGAATGTGCCAAAACGATTATCGCGCAGATCAATCCCCACATGCCCTTTAGCTACGGCGACCCGGTGATTCATGTGTCGCGCCTTGCTGCGGCTGTTGCCGTCGACGACCCATTGGTCGAAGTGCCAACTGCCGAGCCTACAGCCGACGAAATCGCTATAGGCAACTATATCGCCGAGCGCATACCCGACGGTGCTACATTGCAGATTGGTGTCGGTGGTATCCCAAACGCCGTACTGCGTGCCCTGCACAATCATAAGCACCTCGGCCTGCATACCGAGGCTATGACCGACGGCGTGCTGCCACTCATCGAGGCCGGAATCATCGACAATTCGCTCAAAACCGTCTTGCCGGGCAAGAGCGTTGCTTCGCTCGCTTTGGGTTCAAGGAAGCTCTACGATGTAATGGACTACAACGAGGATATGATTTTCAAGGATGTGGCTTGGACCAACGATCCCTTCCGCATCGCCCAGAATCCACGCGTAGCTTCGATAAACTCATGCCTCGAAATCGACCTCACCGGTCAGGTCTGCGCCGACAGTATCGGCACACAGATTTATAGCGGCGTTGGTGGACAGCACGATTTTGTCTACGGTGCATCGCGCAGCGAAGGCGGACAGTCATTCCTCGCAATGCTGTCGACAAGCAAGAAGGGCATCAACAAAATCAAACCGGTGCTCACCGAGGGCGCCGGCGTGGTGACTACGCGTTTCCAGACTCACTATGTGGTTACTGAAAACGGTATTGCCGACCTGCGCGGACGCACATTGCCCGAGCGTGCAAAATTGCTCATTGGCCTTGCCGCACCACAGTTCCGAGAAGAACTCGACCGTGCCGCTGCCGAGCGATTCGGATACTCATACCTGAGGCTGAAATAACATTTAGCATCCAATAATAAAAAACAGGCTGCCCGGACGGGTGGCCTGTTTCAGGTTGAATGTGTATTATGTTATCGGAGAGTAATCTCTTTGATGCCGCAAAATTACACAAATTTTGACCGGTATCAAAACATTTTAGCCAAAATTTATTAACCGGCATTGGCGTAATGCCGCGACTCAATGCTGTTTACTTAAGGGTTGATAATGCAAAATGACGGCAACGATAGGAGCTTGGCTCTCCGAGACAAGCCTCAGTTTAACTATACTAACTTACAGATAGTCAATGCTTTATCTAACCATACTCTCGTAGGGTCGCCGCCGCAATACTGTCTAAAAAAGTCCTCGGAGAGGACATGTTTGTGGTTAACCCCACGATGCTTGCTTCGTGGGGAAAGAGAGTCGCCCTCGGTAAAACAGTCCTCGGAGAGGACACTGTAGATAGCATACGGCGTCCTCCCCGAGGACATTCTTTGAGGGGTGGTTCAGTACCCCACGAATAATCGTGGGGTTAACCATGATTGCGTCGTCTCCGACGACTTTTTAGATTTCCGAATCGTGCTTCTAACGACCCTTAAGTAAACATCATTGTGCCGCCCCTATGAGAGAACGCTTAGATTGTGTGTTGACAATCGGTGAGTTAGTCTCTTCTAACCGAGACATGCTCGAAGAGCATGTCTTTACCGAACCCCAGCATTACGAAGTTTGCTGGGGACTATTCAAATACACTTGTATAGGTGCTGTATATCAGCATAGGTTTTTTAGACCTCGTCTTTATATTTGCTATTTTCTTAAAAGTATTGGAGCTTACAGTGAAGCATCCTTGGCTTATAGGCAGGCATGGTAATCCGATAATCTTAACGTTTGGTAATCCGTCATGTATCAGTATTCCTCTTGCATAAGCATTTGAATTAGTAGAATCCAAGCCTCGTAGTTCTATTGCATTAAGATTATACTTACTTGTCTTTCGTATTGTTCCCAACTTGAAATGTCCGAGACTTGAGTAATTGCTTCCTGTCACATTACTGAATTTGGGCTTGACAATACAGTCATAATTCTTACCGATACCATGACCGCATAGCGACGAATAGACAATCTTATTGTTTTCTAAATCAACGATAAACAACCTGTCTTTGCCCGAATAGATTGAATAATCAACCACAATACAATACCTTTCGCTTAGGCCGTTATTCTTGCAGTATTCAATAAGCTCTGTTCTTAAATCCGGCCTAATGCTGCTTTTGAAACTTCGCCCCCATAAATAAGAGATGATAAAGAAGATAGTGAGACCTAATATTACGATGATAAGTCGTCTTGCAATTTTTTTCATTGAATTGGATGTATGAAGTTATATACTCTTACCGCTATGAGGCTCTGGCAAAGATAATGCTTATAACGCTGATAGACAAATGTTTGCGCGGTAATTTATGTGCTATCATTCCGTTGATATCATATTGGCCTGTTGAAAAAGCTTCATACGTTTGGATTCTGACATTTCTTCGTGCGCACAATTATACGGCATTCGTATGCATCGCCCATCAATCTTATAAAAAACATACAATATTTCGCGCATAAATCTATGATTTGTGGCAGTAAAATCCTTTAAGGGATTTAAGCGAGAAAACTGAGTATATTTCAATTTGTTTGCTACTATTCTCGAACTATTCTCAATTAATTTGTTCCATACTGCATGCGTAAAATCACCATTTACCGAGAGATGCTCGTATTTCACTTGGTCTAAGAATTTATCCAAAGCTACCGTCGCTATAATCTCAATATTCAAGAATTGCTTTTTGTTATCAGTTGTTTTCGCGGTCAGAGTAAATAGCAATTGTAAAGTCTGTTCATCTTCATAAAAAGAGTACAGAGGCTTAGAAAATTCCACTGTAGTGTCACGGAGTCTTTCTTGCGAGATTCTTTCTTTAGTCCGGCATTTACATATTAGTCTCTCAATCTTAATATCCAGATCTTCAATATTAAAATCATTATAATGCCATTCTTCAGGATTCCATGTGTCACGACAATTCGCGAATATAGGATCCTCAGATGGCTTTACAACAAAGAATGGCGCTCCCTTTCTAATATAAAAATCGGCCCAAGGAGCGGAACTCCACCATTCAGAGGTATCCTGCTTATACCATGTTAGCGTTGGCTTAGTTTGAAATCTGCTCCAAAAAGGGACAAGGGATTCATCTGTTCGATATTTACCTGTATCCGGTGAAGAAAAAGGTACAATAAATCGATAAGTTACATCATAAATATTTAGAAGCGCGAAACAGAACGGAGAATCCAACGTTGAGTCTTTTTTTATGTAGAGATACAATTGAGGCTGTTTATAAAACACTCCATTAGGACGTATCGCCAGATAACAAGAGGGTAGAGAATCCGGGATAAATCTACCTTCCGAACAAATCCAATCGATTGTTTCAGAAAATAGGTTGACATAGTCCGAAGGCAGTAAGTCTATTACAAACTTACACAAAGCTTTGTATATATTCTCATTGGTTGTCTTATACTTTAGATTAAGCCTAACTGGGAGCAAATCCGTATTTTGCCAGTCATTAGGTAGTTCCTCTTCCATATAATAAATAGTTGGATTACCTTTTTCATCCCCTCTTATTACAAAATTCTGTCCGTCAATATTCGGAACTTCCGAAGTCCCTTTGCGTTTAATCTTGAATATAGCGCGTCGAACATCCATCAAGGCGATGAAATTATCCTCCACAGCGTTCAGCTTATGATTACAATTATCGCATTCCTCGTTACAAAATAGTTTGGTGTTGCCTAATGCCTCTGGAATTGCATGTGCCACATCCTTGTAATTCATTTGTGGTTTTTTACAGAATCGGCATATACGTTTTTCTTTATCTGGCTCTCCAACATATACAGAACTTGAGTCAATACCATAAACGTAGATATCGTATTTGCTTCTTACATCCGTATAACTGCGCAGAATACCACAAAGGGTATTGATAAGGTGATTTCTGTCTCTTGCATCATCTACGCTATCCAACGCTTGAACCACAGCCAATCTCTCATAATCATCCGCTTCATCTGCGTTAAGAATAAAAAAGTACTCCCCCTCCATTAATCTTGAAACAAACGCGGCTATTTTACGGCTATTAAATTTGGATTGTTGCTCATTTTCAAAACAATATTGAGTAATACTATTTTGTGTTTCAACATTAGCGGTTATCAAAAAGAGTGATTTTGATATCTGGTGCAACGATTGTTTTTGTTCAATAATATGGCAAAACGAATCAAAATCATTAGATGTTGAAGCCCACGAAATTCTACAACGATTTTCCAGAGAATATAAATAGAGGTTCATAAATATTTAACGAAAGTAATTGTGTGTTTTACAATGATTTGGAGATAAAAACTACGAAATATATTGCATAATTTACTTGCTACACTTAATTAACTTATACAAAAGGAGACAAAAAAGTGTGTCCCAATTTGTTTATTACTTGCAGTCCCGGTTGCTTTGTTAATATCTAATGGTTGGTGTAGCGAAAAATAAGGACCAACATTGCTGCTGATCCTTATTCTTATGTCGGGGTGAGAAGACTCGAACTTCCGACCTCCACGTCCCGAACGTGGCGCGCTGCCAACTGTGCTACACCCCGATTGGCTAAGCGACTGCAAAGTTAACGACTATTTTTCAAGTCTGCAAATTTTGCTTTTGAAAATTTTGATTTTCTGTATTTTATTGTGTGTTTTTGTTGCTGCGCAGCTGTGTGATATGGAAGCGCTGTTGCGCCACAACCACATCGATTTAGCGAAACACCCAATCAGTGAGCATTTATCTAAACCATAAACTCAACCCATAAACCGGGCGTTCTAACGCACTTACGATTTACCGTAATTTAGTCTTACCATTAGAGCTGTCAGGTCGATAATTGGCAGCGGACGGTGGCGAAGTGCTGTGCCTTGGGTGTGTACCGACACTATGCCGCGCAGTGCGCCAACGGCTATGCCGAGCATGGTCATCATCAATTGTCCTGCTACTACCACCTCGTTACCATTCATCACTATGTTCTGAGTCAGGTTCTCAACCTCGAAAGTTGCAATTACCGAGCTTACAAGCAGCCTTTGTCTAACCATACCTATCGGCGCGATGTACGAGCATGACACTACCAGGCTGATTAGGTTGCGGGCTGTGTCGGGTATTACGCGAACATTCATGTCTACGCTCACTGTTTCATGGCCGAGACGGCGAAGGGCGCTTCGGTTGATTACGGTTGCCCCGGGCACTTCGCTTACCGAGACAAGGCTCACATTTACTTGGGTTTCTTTCATTGTTTGTTGCTTCCGAGGGTGTAGGTTACTGATTATTAACATTCCGCAGTAGTCTGCGGTTTGTTTGATTATGGCAAATATAGTGAATTTTTTTGATGTTTGTGTGTTTTTATCAAAAAAATCAGCGCGGAGACCGATTGGTCTTCGCGCTGTATGTTGATAGTGGGCTTTAGGCTTATTCAGCTACAACCTCGAAAGGAATCTCCACTGATACTTCTTTGTGAAGTTTGATAGTGGCTACATATTCGCCTACTTCTTTCACGGGCTGCTTGATCTCGATAAGCTTGCGGTCTACGTTGTGGCCGAGTTTTTCGAGAGCTTCGGCAATCTGGATGTTGTTTACAGAACCGAAGATAGTGCCGGCTGCCGAAGTTTTGGCACCGATAGTAAGTTTAAGACCCTGGAGCTGAGCTGCGAGTGCTTCTGCGTCTGCTTTGATTTTGGCGAGCTTGTGAGCGCGTTGACGCTGGTTTTCTGCCAGAACCTTAAGAGCCGAGTCGCTGGCGATGACAGCTTTGCCGGTAGGGATGAGGTAGTTGCGGCCGTATCCGTCTTTGACGGTAACGACGTCGTCCTTGTATCCGAGGCCGCTGACGTCTTCTTTGAGAATTAATTTCATAGTTGAGTCGGCTGTTAAGGGTTATTTCATCAAGTCGGTTACGTAGGGCAGGAGCGCAAGGTGACGGGCACGCTTTACGGCCTGGGCTACACGACGCTGGAATTTGAGCGATGTGCCGGTGATGCGGCGGGGGAGGATTTTACCCTGCTCGTTGAGGAATTTTTTGAGGAATTCCGGATCTTTGTAGTCTACGAAGTTGATGCCGAAACGTTTGAAACGGCAGTATTTTTTCTTCTTGACGTCTACCGACATCGGGGTGAGGTAGCGGATTTCTGATTGAGCTTGTGCCATTGTTTAGTCCTCCTTGTTTTCTACGGGTTGTGCTTGGGGTTGTGCGGCGCGGCGGGCACGGCGTTTTGCGGCGTACTGTGCTGCGTATTTGTCCTGACGGAAGGTGAGCCAGCGGAGTACACGCTCGTCGCGACGGAATTCGGTCTCGAGCTTGCGGATAAGCTGGGGATCAGCGTTGAATTCGATCAGGCTATAGAAGCCGGTGGACTTTTTCTGGATGGGATAAGCGAGCTTGCGCAGACCCCAATCTTCGCTGTTCACGATTTCTGCGCCGTTGTCGGTGAGAACTTTGGTGAACTTTTCTACCGCTTCCTTCATCTGGGCATCAGACAAAACGGGAGTTAAAATGAAAACGGTTTCGTACTGCATTGTTTGGTTGATAATTAATTGTTTAGCTGGAATCTTCAAATTCCGGCTGCAAAGTTACAACTTTTTTGCGTAATGGCAAAACTTTTTTCGCTATAAATCTGATGTATAACATAAAATCAGCCTCCGCACTCCAATATTTTGTATTTTTCAGATAAATACCGCATTAACTTTTGCAAGACAAAAATTTTTGACTAATTTTGTCGAGTAGACTGCAACGCAGAAGCCCGGTCAGGGATTTTGCGGATGGGGTCAGCAACAACCGGCGTGCCGTTGCAGGCACGCCAAAGACATAATGGAAAGCGTTTACTCGACGCTCTTTCTTGACGCCTTGGAACTTCGCAACTTTCAATCACTGTCAGGATTGTAGCAAACAGTAGATGCCTTATGGATATGTTTACTCCGCCGATTGCAGACGTATGAGCGTCGTCTGTCGGTGCTTTTCTACATATTCTGCGTGAGGCTTCTGCAAGTTTGCTCGTTCTACAGTGATGGGCAATGCGAAGGCCTCAAGGCGCGGAACGGGCAACAAGTACGGCTCTCACGCTTTTTTATTCATAAACCAATCAAGGCCAACGAGGTGAGTCCGGAGGCGGAACTATATAACCATTATATGAAAAAACTTCAGAACACACTTCCGGCCCTGTGCCTTGCGCTGGCGGCTCTCGCAGTGTCGTGTGGTGGCAAAAATCAAGTGAGTGAATATTTCTATACCGGAAAAACCGCCACTCTCATTCCTATTCAAAACAAAGAAAACGGCAAGTGGGGCTATCTTGATGCCTCCGGTAAACTCGCAATCGAACCGCGCTTTGTCGAGGCTGCATATTTCCAGGAAGGAAAGGCTTATGTAAAAGACACCACCGGTCTTTGCGGCTACATCAATCCCGACGGCACCTACGCCATTGAGCCGCGCTACGCTTCCGCTACCGATTTCGGAAACGGTCTGGCATGGGTGGCCGAGCCCGATTCCGCCCTCAAGACCATCGATACAAAAGGAAACACCGTGTTCCGTTTCCCCGACGCTGCCGATGCTATCACTTTTATGGGCGGCTATGCCATCTATAGCTCTAACTCAGGAACCGAAGGCGTTGTCGATACAAAAGGTGTCGACATCACTCTGCCGGGCTCAACCACCGACGTGTATTTCCGCGGCAACGACATCGTAATGCTCAAAGGCAACGACTATGAAGGCTATAAACTCGGCCGCATCAAAGACGGCGCTGTGGAACTCCTCGCCCAAAACCTTTCGATGACCGTTACCGATATCGACGTCGACTTCAAACTGCTCATCATCACGCTCGACGACAAATATGGCCTCGCCGACTTCGACGGCAACATCATTGTCAACCCCCGCTTCAAAAAACTCAGCTTCGATAGCGACGGAATGCTCATTTTCTGCAACGAAAAAGACAAATACGGCTGGATCAACACAAAGGGCGAAGAAGTAATCAAACCCAAATATAAAGAAGTGGCAGCCGGTTTCCAGACCAACGGATACGCCTCCGTGAGCACATCGGGCACAAAGTACCAGATTATCGACCGAAAGGGCAACACCGTTTTCGGCGCCAAGTTCGAAAAGGTCTACCCAACATGGACAGGCGATATCTTCCTCGCCCATAACGACGAAGGCTGGGGACTCATCAAAGCCGACGGAACGGTTGTGTGCCCTCCGCAGTTCAAAGGCATCACATGCGTGCGCGAAGGTCTCTTCATGGCCACTTCGGGCGAACAGAAGTGGGGCGTAATCTCGGAAAACGGCACATATCAGGGAGCTATCGACTTTGACATTCCCGCCAACCCCGATTGGCTGCTCTCCGTGCGTGCCCAAAGCCAATTCTTCAGTCCCGAAATTGTAGCCCTCAGCGTCGACAATCTCAAGAAAGCCGCTGTTTTCGACACCACTTTCGGCAAACTTGCACAAGAATTCGACATAACAAAATCCAATCTCAACGCCTACGGCAGCGAGGTGACACTCAAAAAATCGGTAATCGGCCGTCTTGGCGTGCAGAGCGAACTCAAGGTAGTCCTCAACTCCTCACCCCTCGTCTACCAAAGCCGCTACAGCTCCCGCCGGGTGCTCAACGAATCCGCCCTCCCCTTGGCCTATACCATAACAGTTGCATCAGGCACTGAAGCCAAGAACGTCGCTCTGTTCAACTACTTCCGCGAGCACTACAATGCCGAATGCTCCAACCCCGAATTAATCAACAAATGCAAGGAATTCATCATCTACATGGATTCCGACGGCAAATACCTTATCCAGCCCGATATCTCTGTAATTGAGTCCTACGACCTCTGGTAAAAAACCTTCCCATGAAAAAATTCCTATTCCTCGCCGCCATAGCGGCTGCAATGCTCTCTGTGGCCTCGTGTTCAAACTCCGCCATATCGGAAATGAAAAAAGCCACCTCCGGCTTCGACCTTACTTATATCCCTGTGCACGGGAAAACAAACAGAGGCCTTTACATTTCCCGTTATCAGAATCCCGACGAGGAAATGATATTCGAGTATTCGAGCTACGACATTCCCCGAACCTTCACACTCTTCCACGAGGGTTACGCGTGCGTAGGTTTCGAAAAAATGAAAGCCATAATCAACCTCGAAGGTGAAACAGTCGTGGATCTCACAGATTTTCATTTCGAACACAACTCCGGTTTCTATGGCTGTGTTTCGGAAAATCGTTTCATCGCACAGCGCACCGGCGCAGGTACTTTCGTCTGCTTCGATATGAAAGGAAACGAAGTTTTTGAAACTGAGGGTTATATTCGCTCGCAGCTCCGCGACGGCTATGCCCTCTACTCCCTCTCCGAGAGCGCCGAAAAATTCGGAGTCATCAATGCCAAGGGTGAAGTAGTCTATGAAGCCGGACAAGACGAGTACATTAACATCACCGCTATGATCATGCAGTACCCCGAGAGTTATGCACACCCCACATGGTACCCCGTCTTTAACGACGATGGTTTCGCCTACATTTTAGACGTCGCCACCGGCAAACACTACCTCGAGGACATCTCAATCGACTACTACTGGGGCGACCGCTGGTTCGGGATCCCCTTGGTCGACTGCAACGATCGTATCATAGTGCATTACGACCGCAAAATCGGCCTTGTCGACATGGAAGGAAACACTATCATCGAACCTCAGTACTATCACCTCGTCAACGACGGCGAATGGTATTCATTCAGAGACGAACACGGAAAATTCGGCTGGCTCGACAAAAACGGCGAGATTGTGATTGAGCCGCAGTTCGAGGGACTCAGAGGATATGACCACGCCTACTTCGGCACCTCCGATTGGGCGCATGTCGATTATAATACTTTCATCAACCGTAAGGGCGAAGTCGTACTCGAAACCGAATACACCATTGAAAGCGGTTTCATCGGCGACCGTTGCCTGGTCGATGTCGGCCGCGAAGGATATGCATGGATGGACCGCGAAGGCAACCTCATCGGTTCGCCTATGCTCATCTATCAACCGGCACGCGACGCCATACGGCACCTCGCCCGCGGCATGGCCGTACAATACTAACCATTAACTTATCTATCCAATCCTTCGGGCGCCGGGGCACTGCGTGTTCCGGCGCCCGTTGCCCTGTCTGAATATCCTCATTTTATGGAACCTATTGATGTTGTGCCGACCGAACTCGATTATATCCGCACGGCCGACATATCCGCAGGCGCTGCCAAATATCATCAGAATGATGATGTCTTCAAGACGGTGACGGATATTGCCCTTGTCTGTTCTGCGGAAATCAGGGGCCTACACGGCAAAATCCATCAGATTGTCAAAGTTGCTGTCCTTGGTTTCTAATTTATTTTGTACTTTTACAGTGTGTTTGGCGCATATCCGCCGGTCGAACTTTTTGGGTTAAGTGGCTTGATTTTATTCATAACTAATCCCCGAAGTGCAAGACTTTTTTTAATGAATGCCGTGGCTTTTTAGCCTCTGCTGACCAAGCTTTGGCTTTATTTCGATTTTTATTTGTTAAATTTGCATTGCATTTGCTGTTGATTAAGTAACTCGAAGCTACATCGCGATACAAAAGGATATTTTAGTATAAACTATTTTTTAACAATAGTTCGTTAAAAAATTATT
>LUJM01000045.1 GCA_001689415.1 Bacteroidales bacterium M2
TCCTATCGCTGACACTCTTTCTCCTTAAGATGTAAACAGCATCGTACACCGACAGTATACTGATTATCACACTGTCGTAGGGTGGTTTTGCAAGTTTGGCTTATCGGGCCGTCACGGCTATGCGGCGCGATGCCGTCTCATAGGTTTTGCCGTCGGCTGTGATAGTGGCGCGGTATAGGTAGATGCCCCTGCCAACGCGTCGGCCGGCATTGTCGGTGAGGTCCCAGCTGACAGGAACAGACAGGAACATATCGCTTCGACCACTCGACGAGCCGCTCCACACCGGTCTGCCGATGAGGTTGTATACGGTGATTGTGACGGTAACATTGCCGTCGGGCTGGTTGTGGCTCAGATAGAAATTGGCAGTTGTCGAAGCCGGGTTTGCATCAGAGTATACATCGTAGATTTTCGGCGCCATGCCTTCTACAACGGCGAATTCGATAGTCTTTTCGGCGGCATTTCCCGATGTGTCCCATACCTGTAGTGTAAGGGTGTGATTGCCGGGCGTTAGACCGCTCATGGGGTAATTGAGCACGCCCGAGGGGCTGCCGTCGGCCGAGGGGGTATAATAATCCGATAGGCCCGTAAAGGTCTTGATACCATCGACAACAGCCGTAAGCTGGTGGCCTATGCCGGCGGTAGATACATTGATACCGACATCGTCGCGCAACTGGGCAATGAGCATCGGGGTGTCGTTGACGGCATCGCCGCTGCGGAAGTCGCTATGATTGAGCACCATGCTCTCGATAACCGGGGCCTTGTCGTCGGGTGTGACGCTATCGTCGTAGCCATAGACATAGAAGTTGCGGAATAAGCCTACCGCCTCGGTATCGTCGGTTGTAGAGTACGCATAGAGCGACATTGCCGCAGGCCGGAAATTCTGAGCCACCTCTGCGGGCATCGCTACCTCGAGGGTAAAGTGTCCGTTTTTCACCGGCGCAGAGCCTGTGTATATCCTTCCGCCGATGTCTTCGAAATTCTCTACCGTGCCTTCACCGCGCCCATTGGTGGAGACGGTGCGTTCGGAGTCGAAAATATCTACAAACAGTACACCCTCGAAATCAGAGAGTTCGGTGCCGTCGTTGCTCATTACAGAGCCCGAGATAGTAGCCCTTTCGAGTGCAGCAAGAGTCGGCTGCACGTCGGTATCGGCAATCGAGATGCCTTTGATAGTGTCGATGCGAACATTGTTGACAGGCATCGCCAGTGGCAGGGCCGGGTCGCCGACAAAGATGTATCGCAAGCGGTTGTCGTCGCTCATATGAGAGTTGTTGTCATCGGTTCGAATATCGTTTTTCGCCCGACGGTAAATCTCACCGGGTGTGAGTATTGCGCTGTCTTTGCCGATTTCAGCCAAGGCTCGGCCAATAGCAGCCGTAAGTTTGCCGTTGTCGGAGATATACACCGGCCTTACGGCACTGATCATGCCTATCGCACCACCGTAGCGCTCGAGATACATCAGTTCGCCACCACTGACACGGCGCGAGTCGAGACGAAGGAAATCGCAGGTTGCTGCATATATGAAAGGCCAGTGACGGAGATAGAGGCTGTTGAGGTCGCTGTACGATAGCATTCCTTCTTTCGTCCAGCCTGTGGGGCTTGCGTGGCCTACGAAGTTCCACCACACCACACCCTCGTCGAGCATGCGGTACATGGCATTTCGGGCTTCGGGATACGTGCTGCCAACATAATCGTAGGCATCGATGTATACCTTTCGAGGGAGCATGATAGAGCCTCCGCTAACATCGTACTGCTTTAGCATAGTCTCGGTCTGCTTGAGGTGTATACTGCCGTCCTCGTCGTCTGCAAGGAAGAGGAAGCGGTGCTTCCATGCTGTCTTTTTAGATTTATTTGCGTAGTCAATGGTTTTATCTACAACGTCGCGAGCCTCGCGCACCGATGTTACCGGCATTCGCCCAATGGCTATCGACAGTTTGTCGGACCCCATTCGGCTGCCCGAGCCGTCTTCGAGCATCGCCGTGATATCGTCGGAGCAATATCCGGTGTTGTCGCTCAGCGACGATGCCGCGCCACGAGGCATCCACGACGGCAGCGTGGGATAGTTGGGGGCATAGGCGGTGAGGCTGCGGTTGTCGAGAGTGGTGCGGCCAAACAATATGGCATAGCGCAAGCCGCCACGGTCGTAAAGCATCTTGAAGAAGCGGCGTATACCGCCAATGTCGGTGGTTCCACTCGAAAATTCGTTGTATATTTCGTCGGGAGTGACTACGGTAACCGATAGCTTGTCGGGCGATTTGGCATGGAAATCGGCAAGACGCATAGCCTGTTCGCGGAATTGTGCCGGAGATACAATTACCATGTCTAAATCGCGCAGTGCATGTAGATTTTGGTTCGAAACCGTTGCTACGACCTTCGGTGTGGGTATCTTCGCCACATCGGTAAAGGCTGCGAAATCACGCATGCCGACCTTGGCAAGGCTCCAGTTGTAAGCTCCGTTGTCGGCGCTGCCTTTCACCGCCTTGATGTTGAGAGGGTCGGTGACATCCCACAGGGTAAGTTCTGCCGGGTTGGCGCATGCAAGGCTGTTGGCATGGCTGTCGGTGTTGAACGACAGATAATTGGTCGAGGGCAGTTTGAGCATACGCTGATAGTTGATGCTCAGGTAGTTGATGTTGGCTGCGGTGACATTGCCCGAGCCGTTGTAGCTGATTTCGAACTCAGCCGAGGCCGGGTTGCCCTGGATGCGTGCGCTTGCCGTGACGATAGTCTCGGTGCCGTGTACATATGAGCTCGAAGATGTGGCCTCGACCTTGCTTGACTTTGTGTTTCCGTTGCAGTTTATCTGTACTGTGCCTGCCCCGCTTGCTGCTGTCACCAGCGACAGACGGTAGAAAATATAGTCTTCTTCGACAGCGTCGGGTATGGGGAACGAAATCTTGCGTTTGTTTGTAAATCTGAGGTCTTCGCCCAGCAGCAGGGGGCCTGCCTCGCCCTGTACCTGTGTCAGCTCCTGCTCATGGTGCAGGCGGCAGCTGTAAGTGTCGTCGAGGGGCGCACCGGCCGCAGGCACGGCATCGACAGTGTCGATAGTGCGTGGCTCGGCGCCGTCGGCTCGGAGACCAACGAAATAATAACCGGCTGAGGAGTAGTCGTTTTGCTCAAAATAGTAGTTGTCTTTATTATATGCAGTCCACTCCCCGGCTCCGATACCGTAGAACACGATACCCTTGTCGGACACAAGAGTCTGCACTTCGGGGAGATCGTCGATATAATTTTCGAGCGAAAGGATATCATCTTGACGGCGCCCACCGTAACCACGAATCACCACTTGCTTGGGGTCGCTGAAGCCCCATGAGCGTAGTTGGCTCGCCGGTATATGGTACAAGCCGTCCTCGTCGATCCGGATTTTGACCCAGCGGCCTTCGGAGAGCACTGACTTTTCGGAATAAACGCTTGTGTCGAAAGCACAGACACCGGCAGGCATCAGCAACGACAGAAAGGCTATGATGAGGTATGCGATATATCTTGGCTTGATCATGGAGAGGCTGTTGTTTATTTCGGCCTTATTTAACTGGTTAAAATTTCGCAAATTGCGATACTTAATTAACTTAGATATTAACGGCGCACGGGGCGTTTTATTGTATGACTGAGCGAATCGAGCCACCTGAGCCATTGGTCGCGGTCGCCGTTGAAGGTATTGAGGTCGACCTTGCCTTTCACCCCCGGCACACGTCCGATATGACTGTGCTGCCATAGTTTCCATGGCCGTCGGCGCAATGGCGGGTCGGTAAATGAGCATATCCACAACTCCGGGTCGCTTCCGTCGAGACGGTCGTAATTGTGCCTCACGAAGCGGGCATCACCGTTTTTGTTTGTATATATGGCTGTCGGTCCGCGTCGCAGGCCGAGAATCGTTATCATGGTCGATATTCGCTCGTTGATAATCTCGGTGCCTATCCCTGCCGGATTGCCCCACTCCTCGATGTCGAGGGCAAGAGGCAGCTGCAGGTCGCAATCCTTGGTGGCTGCGAGGAAGTTGGCGGCCTGGCGCGTGCCGTCGCAATCGAAACGGAAGAAGTGATATGCTCCCACAGCCATGCCTGCACGGCGGGCGGCGAGATAATTGCGCATAAACGAAGGGTCGCGGTGCGATACCCCTTCGCTGGCTTTTAGGTATACGAAATCGATTCCTGCCGCAGCTATGGAATCGAAGTCGGGCACACCGTTGTGGGCCGACAGGTCAATTCCTCGCACCGGGTATATGCTGCGGTCAAGCTCGACATGCGGCCTGCGGGGCTTGAGAGCCCTCCACGATGCAACGCCCACGGCGAGGATAGCCGTGAGCACTACAAGCCCTATTGCTATCGCCCGGGCGCTACTGTCGGTGAGTCGCTTCACACTACAAATTTAAGCAATAATTTCTACCCCGACAACAACCACACTGCGCAATAAGCATATAAGAAGCGTAAAAGTAGCCTGTGAAAATAAACTGCGACTATACTCTGCCGCCGGTGAAGGGGGCGAGGAGGCGGGGGGTGAAACGGCGCATAAGGGCGTAGGTGCCGAGGAGTATGCCTATGATGAGTACGTAAATTATGATGTAAGCGGTGGCGGCGGCGAGGTCGGTCTGCGGCGAGATGATGCCGAACACTCGACGCGCTATCGGGTCGAGGATTATGAAATGTCCGCAGTAGATAAAGAATGATGCCGAGGCGAGGAAGGGGCTGGCCTTTAGGTGTTTGTGACTAACGAGCCATGCCGACAAATTGTAGAAAAAGAAGAGGCCTACGATGATGTTGATGCTCTTGACATACATCATTGCTTCGGGCCGGTGAGGGCTGAGTATCATCACTGCCGTGGCCAGCAGGGGATAGAGAATCATCGAAGGCACGAAGCAGCGCTTGAATTCGAGCATCATATCGCGCCGGTGGTAGCTCATAAATCCACCCCAGGCGAAGAATACGAATGCTTCGAGGAGCTGGGCGAGGTGGCCGAGGCCGGGTATATGCGCCGTCCATACGAGTGTAGCCGCCCCAAGGACTGCCATGGCCGTACGAGAGGGTAGGCGGTAGAGGGTGTAGATAGCCGGTGATATCAGGGCCATTATCATCAGGTCGCGCACGAACCAGAGGGGTTTGTCGATAGGGAATGTACCGTCGGTATAGCCTATGTCGTAGGGCGCGATGCCGAATCGGTCGTCCCAGAAGCTTTCGATAAATGCCGACAGCGACAGGTCCAAGCCCCCCGAACCGGCAAATTCAGAAACCGAACTAATACCGGGCAGGAAGACCTTGAGCATATAGAGTATCGCCACTGTATTCCACACTAAATAGGGCATCAGCAGCGAGTTGCAGCGTCGGCGCAACTTGCCCGCGTAGGCATCGATACTCATATTGATACCGAGGAAGAATACGTATCCGGCGATGAAGAAATAAACCGGCACGCTTTGATCTTTGATAAAGGCTGCAACGAATCGAAAAATCGCATCGGTTACCGGCATATCGGCCGTATCGATGTATGGAAATGGAGAAAACACGTGCACCGCCACCACGAACAGCGCCAAGGGGAACCTCAACAGGTCGAGGCTCTGCGAACGTAGGTCGGTGCGCGGGCTTGGTATCATATCGCTGCAAAGTTACGCCAAGTTTTACAAGTCTGCAATATCATAAACCGGTTTGTCGGGCTAATGATGTGCAAAAAAATAATGAAATTGGGTGTATTTGGCTGAGGGCGAGAAAAAAAGATTTGGAAGTGTTGTATCTTTTTTGTAACTTTGTCGTCACCAAAATGCATCACAATGAAAAAATGGACCGTCTTTATCGCCGGGGCGTTGGCTATCAGCAGTATAGCCTTTGCCTGCAGTAAGAGTAAGCCTACAGCGCAGGCCGAAGAATCTTCACTGCAAAATCCTTCGACCTTGCTTTTGGGTGAGTTCAGCGCCGACAGCGCCTACAAATTTATTGCCGAGCAGGTAGCTTTCGGCCCCCGAGTGCCGGGTACTACGCCTCACAGTGAATGTCGCCGATACCTTATCAACCGCCTGCGCGGATTCAATCCCGACTCAATCTTCGTACAGGACGGCGAAGTGACCGCCTTCAACGGCGACCGCCTGCCTATCACCAACATCATCGCCCGTTACAACACCTCTACCCCTCGCCGTATACTCCTTGTAGCACACTGGGACACACGCCCTTGGGCCGATAAAGAAGATAATATTGACGAGCGCCACCAGCCTTTTGACGGTGCCAACGACGGCGGTTCCGGCGTGGGCGTATTGCTTGAGATTGCACGCAATTTATCGATCAAAGCCCCCAACATAGGTGTCGATATCATGTTTGTCGACGCAGAAGACTATGGCGATACTTCGGGTTTTGACCAAAAAGAAGACACATGGTGCCTGGGAACTCAGTACTGGATCAACCATGGCATGAAGCCCTACAGCAGCGACGATCTGCCCGTCTACGGCATATTGCTCGATATGGTAGGTGGCCGTAATGCCCGATTCCACTATGAGTATTTTTCGCAAGAAAACGCAACCAAACCGACTATCAAGGTATGGAGCGAGGCCGAACGCCTGGGGCATAACGACAAATTCATACGCAGCATCGGCGGTGCCGTTACCGACGACCATGTGTTCCTCACCCGCAACGGCATCCCTACAACCGATATAATAGAGACCCTAAATAGCGAGACGTCGTCGTTCCCGCCGACATGGCACACCCTCGACGACAACCTGACCAACATCGACAAAAACACTCTCAAAGCCGTAGGCGAGACAGTGCTCAATGTCGTATATAAAGAGAAACAATACGAATGACAATCGAAGAAAAAGAGCAGGAACTCATCGACGAGTTCAGCGATATAGATGATTGGATGGACCGTTATGCCTATATCATAGATATGGGTAACAGCCTACCCGCCCTCCCCGACAAACTCAAGACTCCCGACCGCCTGATCGAAGGGTGCCAGAGTCGCGTATGGCTCGATGCCGAGCTTGCCGAAGACGGTACTGTGGGCTTCAGAGCCGATTCCGACGCAATAATAGTAAAAGGCATCATTTCGATGCTGGTAGATGTGCTTTCGGGTCATACGCCCGACGAAATCCTCGATGCCGACCTGCACTTCATCAAGGATATCGGCCTTGCCGAGCATCTGTCGCCCACTCGCAGCAACGGACTGGTTGCCATGCTGAAACAGATGAGGGCCTATGCTGCCGCATTCAAGGCAAAAGCAAACTAGCAGATTCCGACATACAAACGCCCCCGGATATTGACACCAATATCCGGGGGCATTTGTATAAAAATAGAATATAATCTTTAGCAAAAATGTCTTTTTAACACAAAAATCTTGGATGTATGCAAGACTTTTTCTATTTTTGTGGCAAAAGTCTACATTTAAATGAAAAAACAGGCCAAGATACTATCACTCCTCGCTTTTTTACTGACACCTTGCATCTCAATGGCCGTACCGGCACATCCCGGCACGCGCACCGTCAGCAACCCCGACGGTACTACAATCACACTGCGCCTCCTCGGCGATGAATACGGACATGTGACTGTAGACGAAAACGGCAATCCGGTAGAGCAGGATTCCGACGGCTACTGGCGCCGGTCGACCACCACGATAGCACAGGCGCAGGCTCGTCGCTCGAGGGCAAAAGCTCGTCAGGTCAACCGCACATCGTTTCCGCGTACGGGCAAGGTGAGGTCGCTGATAGTGCTTGTAGACTTCCCCGATGTAGAATTCGCCACCCCTGACATACGGCGCGAAGTCGACGAGATGCTCAACCTGCCCGGCTTCGACCGTCGCGAGCATATAGGCTGTGCCGCCGACTATTTCCGCACTCAGTCGTTAGGGCAGTTCGACCCG
Source organism: Bacteroidales bacterium M2 (assembly GCA_001689415.1). GTDB lineage: Bacteria > Bacteroidota > Bacteroidia > Bacteroidales > Muribaculaceae > CAG-873. The sequence continues at coordinate 7,831 of LUJM01000045.1, forward strand.
TCGTTTGATGTCTACGGACCTGTACGCGCATCGCATCCGGCCACATATTATGGTGAAAACGACAGCAACGGCGACGACAAACGCGCCTACGAACTCGCCATAGAACTTTGTGCCAAACTCGACGGCGAAATCGACTTCTCTTGCTACGACCTCGACGACGACGGTCTCATCGACAACCTCTACTTTTTCTATGCCGGTTACGGCGAGAACTTTGCGGGTAATAAAGCATCGTGGATATGGCCTCATGCAGCACATATCGATGATTACGGTATTCCGGCCTCGGCCCGCACCTTCGACGGCAAGGTTCTCAACAGCTACGGCTGCTGTGCCGAACTGTATGGCTCTACCGGCACCGACGTAAGCTCGATAGGCACTTTCTGCCACGAATTCGGCCATATCCTCGGCCTGCCCGATACATACGATGTGAACTACTCGGACGACGGCACCGGCAACCACCCCGACAAATGGGACATCATGGCATCGGGATCGTACCTCCCCGCTACGCGCAACTGCGGCGCTGTTCCGGCAGGATATACTGCTGTAGAGCGTTGGATTTTAGGCTGGGCCGAACCGTCGGAAATCTCGGCGGCACAGAGCGTGAGCCTCGCACCCCTGCAAAGCACGGCGCAATCGGCACGCATATCGACTGCCGACCCCGATGAATTCTTTATACTCGAAAACCGCCAGCAGAGCGGCTACGACCGCTACATCCCCTATCACGGCATGCTGATATGGCATGTCGACCGTCGCAAAGACGCATATATTAATGTGACTATTGCAGGCGAGAACAAAACTATATCGTGTGCCGATGCTTGGGACCTCGAATATAACGCCGTCAACAGCAATGCCACCCACCAGTGCCTCGAGATTGAAAAGGCCTTGGGCAACGACGGCAGCAAATCGAGCCAGGACACACCATTCCCGGGACGACAGATGCGCACATCGTTTACCGACGACACCAACCCTGCCATGAAATCATGGAGCGGCAAGGCTACCGGCAAACCGGTGAGCAATATTACCGAGCGCGACGGCATGATAAGCTTCGACTTCATGGGCGGCGGCCCGGCAGTATGTGTCGAAGCCCTCGAAGCCACTGCCATAAGCAGCGACGGCTTCACGGCACAGTGGGCTATTGCGCCTTTGGCTACCGAGGGGTATATAGTGACCCTCTATGCAGTAAGCCGCAGCATCGATGCCGATGCCAAGACTATCGACAGCTCATTTGCCGGCCTTCCCGAGGGCTGGAGCATCGAGGGCGAGGCAAGCTACAGTGGTAACACCGTCACCCTCGGGGCAAGCAAGGCTTCGAAACTCACCACCTCGCAACTCGACCTCGGCAAGGGCGCCACTCTTACCATACGTGCCTCGCAGAGCGGGTCTTCGGCGGCGACACTAAAAATTTATGCAGGAGACGAACTAATCGACCAATACATACCAACCGAAGTGGCATCTGACTATATTGTAGATATTCCGGCAGGCGAGGCCAATACGCTTTCATTTGCAGTTGACCGCCGCAAGAGCGTTGCCATAGAGCATATTACACTACAGCAGGAAGTTGAGAATATAGCTCTTACACAGCTACAACGCGAAATCGAGCCCGGCACGAGCCACCGTTTCGACGGCCTTGCCACCGATAGCGAATATGCCTATCGTGTTGCAGCGCGTGGCTATGCCTCGGGCGATTCGCAAGCGGTGTATGTACGACTCGAAGATGTTTCGGGTATCGAAGAAATAAACAATACAGACAGCGCCGTAGAGTATTACAATCTGCAAGGCATGAAAGTATCTAATCCTATCGAAGGAAATATATACATAGTAAAAAAAGGAAACAAAACATATAAGTTAAGACAATGAAAAAACTCTACATCGCACTTGGTCTGGCACTTGCCGCATTCTCTCCACAGGTGACGGCCCAGACAACGGAACTGCCGTATGAAATCAGTTTCAATGCCGAAAACCACACTACGTGGACCGCAGTCGACGACGGTAAATATCCTAACGAACTCACTTGGAAAAACCTCGCTTGGATATGGAATGATAACAGCTGGTGGTACAGTGTTACCGGCGCGGGCAAAGAAGCATCTAACGACTGGGTGATTTCGCCCTCATTCGCTATTGCCGAAGGCACTCAATATGAGATTACATATCTCATCGACCGCTATACCGGTAATGACGCCACTGTAACTATCGAACTTACCGACGGCATCGAGAATCCCCAAAGCCTCCAGCTCATCGACACATGGACAATGGCTGCGGACAAAGGCACTAACAAAACCGTCACTTTCACAGCAGCCAAAGGCGGAGACCTGCGCATTGGCGCCCATATGACCATGGTATACTCGGGTAGTGCTGCCAAAATTAAGTTCAAATCATTCTCAATCAAAGCTCTGTCTAAGGCCACAGCACCTGCGGCGGTGACCGACCTCAAGGTTATTCCCGGCGAAAAAGGTGCAGCCACAGCCACAATCAGCTTCAAAGCCCCCACAAGCGATGCCGAAGGTAATGCCCTCAGCGGTACTGTGAAGGTAAACCTCTACCGCGAGGACGACACCACACCCTTCTATACAAGCGACGACCTTGCCGCCGGTGCAGAGGATTCGACCGTTGATACCGAGGCTCTTACCGGTGAAACATGGTATATTGCCAAGGCTGTGAGCAATGGTGGCGAGGGCGTAGAAACACGTGCCGACGCCTGGATTGGTGAAGATGAACCTCTGGCCGTTACAGACCTCAAAGTCAATGCTGCTGCAACCCCCGCTCTTACTTGGACAGCACCCACAGGCGGTGTACACGGCGGATATGTAAATGTTGAAGCTCTGAAATATACCGTAAGCCGCGTAGTCGACGGCAAACTCACCAAAGCCGGAGATGCCACCACTACAAGCTTTACCGACAGCAGCCTCGACGACAGCCGTCAGGCTAATGTATCGTACCAGGTGGTGGCAGTGAGCAGCGCCGGCCTTGGTGCAGCAGCGCAGACCAAGGCTGTGAACGTAGGTCCGCAGCTCTCGCTTCCATTTGCCGAGTCTTTCGCCAACAAGGCCTATACCACCTCGCCTTGGATGCAAGAAACCGTTAAAAACGCCGAGGGCGCTACTCGCGAACCGGTATGGGAGCTTATTTCGAGCAAAACAATGGCAGTCAATGCCACCGACGACAACCCCGACGGCGAAACTGTGACCATTTCGTCGCAAGACACCGACCAGGGCATGATACAGTTCCTCTCTACCGGCCAATGGACCAACTATTGCGAGAGCCGCCTGGTGATGCCCGCAATCGATATGAGCGCGATGCAGAACCCCGTGCTCACATTCTACCTCTTCCGCGAGAACTGGAACTCTAAAGACCCCGCCACACAGAATGGCCGCAACGACGACTACATCACCGTGGCCGCACGCAGCGAAAACGGTGAATTCATAGCAGCCGACGGCGAGTTCCACCGCTATGGCAACAATAACGCATGGGAACTCTGCGAAGTACCCCTCTACGCCTTTGCCGGAAAGGGCCGCGTGCAGGTAGCCCTCGTAGGCCATGGCGTAGGCCTGCCGATGTATATCGACAATATCCGTATCATCGAGCGCACAGCCCACGACCTTGCTCTTACTTCATTCTCTACTCCTTCGCGAGTTCGCGTTGGCGAAGCTTCGGGTATCAGCGTTTCAATCAAGAACAACGGCGGCAGCAATGCCTCGGACTATACCGCCGAGCTCTATAAGAACGGCAGCAAAGTAGCCACCGCTACCGGCAGCGCTATCGTCCCCGGCAAGACAGCTGTGCTTCGTTTCGACTATAGCCCCGTAAACGGCGACGAGGATAACGAAGCCGTATTCACTGCAAAAGTGGTTTATGCACAAGACCAGGACCTGACCAACAATGAATCGCAGGCAGCAACAGTTGCCATTACAGCAGCCCTTCTTCCCGCAGTCGATGACCTCAAAGCCTCGGTAGCCGACGGCAAGGTTAAACTCAGCTGGACCAAGGCCGACTACCTGCCCGCCGAAACCCTTGTAGAAAACGACGGTTTCGAGACCTACGAACCCTTCGTCATCAATACATTCGGCGACTTCACAAGCTATGACCTCGACGGCAAAATCACAGCCGGAATCAACGGTATCAACTATCCCAATGCCGGAGAGAAAATGGCATGCCAGATCATGAGCCCCGCCATGACAAGCATAGAGCCCGAAGAACTCCATATCTGGGCCACACACAGCGGCAACAGTATGGTAGTATTCCCTCAGGCAACCACTGCCACCGGTGATGTAAGTTCAAACGACTGGCTCGTGTTCCCGGCACTTAGCGGCAATGCCCAGACTATCAAGATGTGGGTACGCAGTGTCAATGCCGAGACCTATCCAGAATATGTGCTCGGTTACTACGCCACCACCGCTAACCCGACCGATGCCGACGACTTCCTTCCCTGCCCCGGCTCAGAAGCAGCCTACGCAGTGCCCTCTACATGGAATGAGATAGACTATACCGTTCCTGCCGGAGCCAAGTATTTCGCCCTCCGCCACATATCGCAAATGGGCTACATGCTTATGCTCGACGATGTAACCTACCAGCGCTCGATACCGGCAATCACCCCCGACGGATACAATGTATACTGCAATGGCGAAAAGGTGAACGAAGCCCCTGTAACCGAGCTTACATTCGAGCACATCCCTGTCGACGGCACTGCAAAATATGCTGTTACAGCCGTTTACGACAATGCCGAATCAACATCAAGCAACATTGCCGAGGTTGCCTTCTCGGGCATAGAGGGTGTAGCTGCCGATGAGGCAGAGGTTGAATACTACAACCTGCAGGGTATCCGCGTCGATAATCCCTCGAACGGTATCTTTATCCGCCGCCAAGGCAAATCGGTGAGCAAAGTAATATTGTAAGTATCGCAACAATGAAATATATCCTATCAATAGCATTGTTGGCAGCCTCGCTGTCGGTGCATGGCAGCGATATGGGAAGTCTCAAACCCGGGGCACGACCAGCCCCGGCTGAGGCAGCCTTATCGCAAAGCCCCCTGCAGGCACCGGCTAAGGCTGCGGGCAAAGCAAACTTCTACACTATCACAGCCGATACCCAAGGCACATACCTCAGCTCCTTTACAGCCGGGTACTCCTCGGTATTGAGCAATGTGATGGATATCGATTATGCTGCCGGTTTCTCGGGCACATCAATCGACAACGACTTCTATTACTGCGACTATACTACCAACGCATCGGGCGGCATTACCGCCGTAAACTGGAAGCGTGTGGATGTGGCCGGCAAGAAAGTGGAGTTTTCGAAATCGCAGACCACCGCAAATGCCGTGTGCATGGATATGACATACGATGTCACAACATCTACAATCTACGGCATGTCGGCCATGGCTGATGTGATAGTAACCATCGACCCGGCGACAGGCAATGCTGAATTTGCATTCGAGACCCTGCCGTTCTATACTCTTGCCGCCGACGGAGCCGGCCAGCTCTACGGCATACTGCTCGAAGATAACGGCGAGGCAGCTCTTTACTCTATCAACAAGGTTACCGGCAATGCCCTCAAAATCGGCAATACCGGTGTCAAGATGCTCTCGTCAGGCGGTCTTGCGTATTTCCAGACCGCGGCATTCAGCCGTGCAGATGGTCGCCTCTACTGGCTCACGCCGTCGCAGACCGGTACAGACCTGTATCGTGTAGATGTGGCAAGCGGCAGGGCATCCAACCTGTGCACGCTCAATACCATGGAGGCTCTCTGCCTGTTCGACCTACCCGGCGAAAGTGCGTCGGACAGTCCCGCGCAGGTAGCGAATCTCAAGGCTAAGGCCGACGGCATGACGGTTCACCTCAGTTTCGATGCTCCGTCGACAACTGTCGACAACAAGCCCCTCGGCTCGTTGTCGAGTATCGACATCTATCGTGGTAATGCCACCGAGGCAGCCCACAGCATCAGTGCCCCCACACCGGGCACTTCGTACAACTGGAGCGACACCGAGGCCAAATCAGGTTTCAACACCTACCGCCTCGTTGCTGTCAACGACAAGGGCGAGAGCCTTCCGGTATATGCGAGTGTGTTCTGTGGAGTGGATTATCCTAATGCGCCCACATCGGTAGTAACCACTATCGAAACGGACGGCTATCCCACCCTGACATGGACAGCACCGACCAAGGGAATCAATGGCCTCGACATCGACCCCTCGCTACTGAGTTACAATATCTACCGTGATGCGGCCGGTACAGAGGAACTGATTGCGAAGAATATCAAAGCAACCTCGTACCACGACACAGGTCTCGACCTTAGCCGTCAGGCATATTCATATTACTATGTGAGTGCCGTCAGCGAAGCCGGAGAAGGACGCAAGTCTGCCCCCGCAGGTGCGCATACCGGCCCTGCATACAAGTTGCCATTTGAGGAAGCTTTTGTTGAGGGTACACCGTCTACATCGCCTTGGACCATGCAATCTATCGCCCTTGGCGGTGCATGGGAAATCGGAATTGTAAGCAATGCCCCCGGCACAGGACCTCATGTTGGCAGCGGCATGCTTATCTTCAAAGGTTTCACCGGAGTTGCCGAGGGTGCAGAAGCGCGTATCGTGTCGCCTATACTCAGCTTCGAGGGCGTTAGCGCCGAACTGCGCTTCCACTTCTTCCATGCCGACTTTGGCGAAGACATGCACTTCGACGACCACTTGGTAGTTGAGGTGTCTGTCGACGGTGGCGACTTCGAGCCTATACCGGGAGCTGATTTGTATCAGTATACCGCCAATACACGTTGGACCGAATATACTTTTGCCCTCGATAAATATGCGGGACAGAAGAATGTACGTATCGGTTTCCACGGCATCTCTGCCGCCGGTATGGACCTTGTTGTCGACAATATCCGCGTGCTTGCCAAAGCCGCAGGTATCGAAGATATCGATGCCGATGCGCAGTCGCCTGCCGAGTACTACAACCTGCAGGGCATACGTGTCGATAATCCCGGCCGGGGAATCTATATCCGCCGTCAGGGGAATACCACAAGCAAAGTAATCGTACGCTAATACCGGCTTCGATAATACAAAAATCCCGGCCTCGCATGAGTGCCGGGATTTTTGCTTTTTGGTTATGAGAGAGGGCTTATTGTGCTGCCTTGAGAGTATAATTCATGCCGGGAGTCTCGGTGGGTGTGAGGTCTTCGCCCGTCATTATAAGTGCATTGTCGCCGTCGACGAGGAAGTACATATATCCTGCGCCGTCGCCCGAAAGTTTGAGGTATTTCTGTCCGGAAGGAGCAGTACCTACGCTAAAGTCGCCTTCGGTGGCAAATGATGCCACATCCTGTACTACGCCTGTAGAATCAGTGTTGAAGTAAGTCTGTACCAGATCATAGTCGCCGCCGTTGGTATCGTCGTCATAGTCGAGAAGCACGGTGTAGCGCACGCCCTCGGCATCGGCTGCAGGTAGGACACCGGTATAAACCTTGTCGGTATTACCGGCAGGGTTTGTAGATGTATCAGCTGTTGTAGCCTGCTTGCCTGTACATGCACCTAATGCGAGAAGTGCGACTGCAGCTGTGATAGGAAATAGTTTACGTTTCATGATGTATTGTTTTAGTACTATTGAATAACGCCCGAGGCGGAAAGAAAGTTTAAAATACTGCTTATCGCCCTCAAAGACATTAATATGGTACTATCCGATGGCTTACGAAATTCAAGAAATCAGCGATGACCGTAACTTCTGCAACGGTGTTCCCGCTCTGAGCGAGATACAGCGAATAATCAATCAAGCCAAAGAAAAAGTATGGGCAAGGCGTTTTTCAATCCTTGCCCATACATATTCAACTTATCACGAATCTTATATACCGTGTTCACCCTTCAGGAAAACACCCGAGGCTGTTAACTCAAGGAGAAAGAGTGTCAGCGATAGGAGCT
>LUJM01000046.1 GCA_001689415.1 Bacteroidales bacterium M2
TTAGTTGGCGATTAACTGAGTATCCCTAGATATCTGCATATATGTGAAGCTGATGACCCAAAGGCATTGGCAGAATATCTGACAGAATCTATGCAATCTAAGCCATATAGTGCCGAAATACAGGAGAGCCATGAGCGGAAAGTAAAACTATTTTGGGAGGATACATTGTCCTGTCTATATGCCGGGGACTGGCGTTATACACTTTACATTCTAAAGCGCAAGATCCAATATGACATGGGGTTTATGCGAGGCTTCGCCGACCATGCCGGTCGCGAACACGATGCCGACCGTATGCAGCTATGCTGCCGACTGATAGACGGCGCCACGGCCCATAACTACCCCGACGACCGCGCCCGCAAAATGCTCCGCCTTCTTTTCAAGATCCTCGAACAAGACATCTCCAACTGGAGCGACTAAAAAAGACATAAGAATGGATAGAAAGTTCACAAGCCTTAAAGAAGTGTCGGATTATGCCCATAGTTTAATCCGTGATAAAAGTGAAAAACAACTCAAAAAGCTTGATCCTCTTGAACTTTTGGAATGGTTTATTGCTTCACAAAGATTTGTGGCTGAGAAAGCGGTGGAAATTATCAAAGATGTCGGTATTAAGGTCGAACATCTTAACATAAACGTTGCGTGTTTTTGGCATGATCGTTTCAGCGCTTATTGTAAATACAATAAACAACGAATAATTATAGGGATTAAGAGTTTATTCTTAAAGTCATATAATCAACTCGTTGTAACGATAATACATGAATTGACTCACTTAGAGGTTTTGGGTCATAGAGACAACTTCTGGCAGAGACATCTTGAAATATTAAAAATTGAAGGCTTAGCCGACCCAAACGTTACAGTTGAAGATGCGTTTTTAAAGAATCCAACTACTGTCTACCGTTATCCGACTGACAGGCTTCCCCTTCTGCATGGCTCCCATATCATCTCAGAAATAAGCACCGGAATCAATTTGTGCGAACAATGTTTCAATTTTGACAGAAAGTATCATCTAATTCGTAGAAATCATATTTTCGGACGTGACAATTGGTGTAATATTCGCAGATTAAACGACATAGACTTTAATCAGGATGTCATCAGGCTGTGCAAAGAGTATGAGGTAAATTATAATGCCTTATATCGGTTAAGCCATTATGGCATAAGTATACCTGATTTTATTGGGATTGATAAACAATGGAATCCATATACCCATGCTTATTAACCAATTAATAACCCAACGCCACCAAGGGAGGCTCTTGCTTCTCTCGGTGGCGTTGAAAGTGCTTTAGTTGGAGTGGCTGTGGCCGGTCATCCCAAGAGGTTGATTGAAGATCATTCGTTGATCAAGCTGGCCCGTCCGATAATGTTCAAGCTACGCTCCAAGAATGTGCAATATGAGATAACCGACAATTTCTTGCGGTTTTCGTTCAACTATTACCTCTATTGACGAAGCAATTGCGTCTCTTAAGGGCCCGTCAGATTTTATTCTAAGAATGATTATATGTATTTGTCATCTTGTTGGCACTACAACTCCAAAGTGTCTTGAACATAATGCAATTTGCTGGATGCTACCAGACATATTATCAGACTTAGATTGGGCGGCCGCAGATGCTCGTTGTTATCCTGTGGTTGCAGATTTTTTGAATCAATAAAGTGTCCTTCATCTCAAGTTTTGTAAATTGGCATCCGAAATCTATCGTCAGGTACTTGATGATAGCTGGTAATCATGAATATTACAATAACGTATATATAGCCGCACAGGGTGAAAGTCGGCAAAAGATGTTCCTTTAGATTGTCGGATATTATCACAATGAGGGTGGTACGCATTGATAATGTAGATTTCATTATCTCAACCCTAAGGTTAAGAAAACCAATAGTCGATGAGTTCGCAATTTAGGACGGCATGAGCGACTATTCTCGATTCATTATAACAAACGTCACCAGATTCCGCAGAACGTATACGATGAGTTTGAAAAGAACTTTGCGTTCATCCAACGGGCAGTCAAAGAAAGCGATACAGAAAATTGTCGTTATATCCCATCTTCTTTCGACTCTCTCAGCGCTTGACCAAAGACATAACGGCGATGTCCTGAACGTTTCCTACGCCACCGAACAAGAGACTGCCGAACTGTGGTTGTCAGGCAGTCTCTTTTTCAAAGGATTTTAAAGGCCTCTCGAGACTTAAAATTTGTGGAAAACAGTTTAAATCATGTTCTTATATCAGTTTTTGACATATTCCGATGGGGGTTCTCCAAAGAATTTTTTGAAACTTGTAGAGAAATAAGATGCTGTACTGTAGCCCGCCATCACACTCATTTCTGATACCGAGTAGCTGCCGGTTTTAAGCAGTTCCATAGCGTTGTTCATCCTCGTGCGGCGTATGAATTCGTTGGTCGACTCGCCTGTGAGAGCCTTAAGTTTCAGGTGAAGGTTGGTGCGGCTTACGAGCAGTTCGAACGCGAATTTCTCAGTCGTGAATTCCGAGTCATCAAGATGTTTCTCGACCACGGCCTTGGCGTTGGTCAGGAATTCCTGGTCAATCGGGTTCATAGCCATTTTCGCCGGTTCGATATCAATTGCATCATTATAGTATGCTATTGCTCGTGCACGGGTGCGAAGCCTGTTGGCAATCTTGGCCTTCAGCAACGGCATGGAGAATGGTTTTGGCAGATAGTTGTCAGCGCCGACCTTCATGGCCTCGAGCTGGTCGGAAATCTCACTTTTGGCCGATAGCATTATTACCGAGATATGCGATGTCCTGAGATTTCGCTTGACGGCCTTGCAGAGCTGCACGCCATCCATATCGGGCATCATAACGTCAGTAATAATAATGTCGGCTAAAATAGCCAATGCTTCCTTTCCGCTACGGGCGCAAAGCACGTTGAACTCAGGCATGAGCGATTCGGAATATACTTTAGAATGCTTTCGTTGTCGTCGACGAGCAGAACAGTCTGTATAGCCTCGTCGTCGGGCACCGATGCCGGTGTTTCGCTGTCCTGATGTGAATAAATCTCGATAGGCTCATCAATCCCGGGAGTCGTGGCAACATCTGCCGGCTGATTGCTGAGTTCGCCGGTAGTGTAGGCTTCGGCTCTGACAGGACTCAGCCGTTACTCTACCAATGGCCCTAAATATTTCTCAGCCGGAGAAAAACAGTTCAAGTCGCTCGTTTCTCCCGAATATATTGCCACGCCAGGAACGCATGACTCAATTCTGATTAAACACGCCACAGGTAACTACCTGCGCAATAGCGAACTCGACGGAGGATTATCGTATGCTGACGAATATTTCGAGCGAAGGCTCACCAATGCCTCGGCAGAATCCTTCAATGCCAAGATCAAGGCCTTCAGAACCCAGTTCCGCGGAGTCGGAGACATCAAGTTCTTCATGTTCAGACCGGCCACTCTATATTCCTGACATCTCCACCGCCCACCGGAAAAATCCGCTGACCCGTAATCAGAGGTAAACAATATTTCCGAGGCTATTTCTTACGTCACCAACTACAAGCTGTTCTAATTGACATCGTTGGCAATAGTCGAGAGATAGAATTTCGGATATGTCTTGACCTTGTTGCCCGCTACTATTGCCACAAGGAGATGTGCGACCATAGCTGTCATGGAGTGTTCGCCGATTGATGTGCTAACCTCCGGCGTACCTACCCATTTAATAGCATCATCAACCCAATAGTTGCCGGATATGTTCCAGAATTTGCTGTAACCGCTTGTATGGTCAAGCATCGCTTTAACAGTATCGCAGTCAGCCTTGTCCTTAACAAAAAGGGCAGTTCGTTATTCGGCGACAAGATGACGTCACAGGCACCAATACCGAAATTGTAAGCACAGATTACCGACACATCATTATAACGAGTGATAATCACCCTGCAATCTGCTTTTTCAGTGCAGGTGCAAATCACCACATCGCATATCGGCAGGTCGGCACTGTCAGGCACAGATACAATGTTAACAAAGCCCAGACGCCTTATAGCATCCGCTATAAGCTCAACAGCCACACTGCCGACAATGGCAACATTAGTGTCGGCAATTCTTTGTTTCAAAACTATGATAGCCCCCCTGATTTTTCCATATTCATAATTGTTTGAGGCAAAATTATACTTTCAACACCAAAAATTATGCACATAAAAGTGGGCAAATACCGCCGCCCCCCTCAAATGCACACAAAAGTGTACAGCCTATTAAATGTATATATCATACTTTTGCATTAAAAATTTATGCGACTACATCTTGGCATATTGTTCTTATACGCGATAGTTTCCCTAAATGCTGTTGCGCAAAGCGAGTTGCCGGATTATTTGGATATGTCGCATGAACTTAATGAAGTTGTGGTAACGGCTCCTGAAAATCAGATAATAGGCAATAAGACTTTTTTTTATCCGACAAAGGAACTTAAAAATGCCACGAACAATGGGATTCAACTTCTTGCAGGACTGCAAATCCCCGACCTGATTATAAACCCAGCCACCGGGTCTATTGAAAGACTGGGTGGTGGCGAGTTGTCCATAAGAATCAATGGTCGTCCAGCTTCACAAATAGATATTACATCCCTGTCACCAAAGGATATTACCAAGGTGGAGTATACACCGAACCCAGGTGTGAGATATGGAGAGGCAAAGGGCGTGATAGATATAACCGTAAAACGACGCGAAACAGGCTATGGAGTATCACTCAATTTGCTCCAATCTGTGAACCGAGGATGGGGTAATTATACCGGAGCGTTGAAATATACATTAGGGCGTAGTGAGTGGACTCTTGATTTTCAGTCCAATCCTATGTGGCGAATGTCTGCTTTCCGTGATAATTCAGAGCATTATCTCCTATCAGACGGGACTAAAATCCTACGTTTGGAGAGTGGTATAAAGGCACCGAACAGGATGGCTTCTCATCGGGTATCATTGCAACACTCCTATGCGATAGGTAGCAAACTCTTGCTTAACACCCAATTGCGCATATTCCGCAAGAACGATCGCTATATATCTGAGGGTGATATAACAACCGTGATTGGCGATGAAGTTACAGATGATTTTGAACGGGAAGAATTACCTATGAAATCTACACAGATTGACTTGGATGTATATCTGCATTGGAAGGCAAATAAATCCAATAAGCTGTATTTTAATATAATCCCAACTGTAATGAATGGCTCGAATGACCGCAGTTATCAGACATCAGAGGTGGAGTTATATACTACCATATCCAATCGTGGATACAGGTTGTTTGGTGAAGGCGTTTGGGAACGTCGAATCGGGAACGTCGTCCTCACATCCGGCATACGAAGTTTGGGCGAGTGGAATGAGGCAGATTATAATCATTCCGGAAACATCCATGAGAAAAGTGTCACGGGAAGCTTATTTGCCGAGTGGAAACAAACCTTGGATAAGATTCAATATAGTATCGGAATAGGCGGAACTGCTTATAGTGTAAAAGAACCGTTGAAACACAATTATTTCAATGCAAATCCTCGGATATATTTTCGATATACTCCTGCCTCATGGGGTGGAATATCCTTTATAGGAAATGTAACCACGGTAGCTCCAACAGTGAATCAACTAAACCCCGTTATTCAACAAGTTGACAATTATCAATGGAGCGAAGGCAATCCCGGTGTTTCCACCTTTCAGCAATATGATACAAAATTAGAATTCGATGGTAAATATAAGGATATGTCGCTAAAAATTACTGTCGCTAACACCTACAACCATAATCCAATAATGGGAGCAAAGACATATATGGACACTAAAATAGTCAAGTCTTATTACAACTCCGGTTATAACAATAATTTTATTGTCATGGCTCAACTTAGAATGCCGGTGTTCATAAAACAATTGAACCTTTCTTTGGAAGGTGTTTGGCATAGAACAGTCAGCAAAGGCCTTAACTATTGCCACAATTATTCGCAACCTTTTATAAACGCTCAGCTCATGTATGTGAATGGACCATGGTGGATTATGCTGAAATACAATAGTACATACAATGCCCTATGGGGAGAAGACATATACAGCACCAATAACAATATGCTGAACATTGGAGTAGGCTACACCCACCGTAGTGCGACTTTTATGGCCGGGGCCTTCAATCCCATCGGTAATATCAGAGTGAAAAGCCGAGATTTGAACGCTATCGCCGGATTTGACAGGGAATATCAAGTATCATCAACTCGTCAATTATTTTGGGTCGGGGTCACGTTAAACCTCTACAAAGGTAAGAAGCGAAGTGCATCCCAACGCAAGTTAAACAACTCTCAAACATACGAATCAATAAACAATGTAAAGAAATGAAGAAGTTATTACTCATCTTCGCATTGATAGCGATATGCGTCAGTGCGAAAGCCAAGGCCCCGGCCTATACAATCACCTTTAGCGAGTTACCCTATACTGAGGGGACTCTCTATGTTTCTGCAACCTGCGGAGATAAAGAACTTCTCAAAGTCGCAATCGAGGTCGAAGAAGATTCTGTCACAATCCCTGTTGATTTCTCTGAGGCAGTGGGCAAGGAGGTGTCGATTCGAGCCTTTCAGGATCTTGATGAAGACAAACAGCTTAAATTCGACAGCTACGGCCGTCCAGCAGAGCCATTTCTGCAAGTGCAGATAGTACCCAAGGAGGAAGTGGAAGAATACACATTCAAACTAACGGAACTGAAATAGAAAACAGTTAATCATACATAGACAGCGCAGCAGGCGATTTTTGGAATCGTCTGCCTGCGTGGTGTCAGAGGCTCGGGGTGCGAAACGACGGGCAGGGGTGTATGTCGGGGGGTGGTAGCGTTGCGGCGGCTCGGCAACGAGCCATACCTTGAACACCGAGTTTCATACACACTTTTGTGTGCAAATGCCTCCGCCCCCTCAAATGCACACAAAAGTGTGCAGGCTATCTTGCTCCGACATCTTAAATTTGCAACGAATATCATGATCACATTAAAGATTGAATCTTTATGAAGAAATATATACTCCTTATTATTTCAGCCGGGATGCTTTCCTCTTGCAGTTTAGAGAAAAGCGTTACTGTTACAACCCGTGGCTATGAGCCTTATAGACAGGCAGGATTGTCTGACATTCAGATTAAACCACTGCAAAAATCAAATGCGGCATACACCGATACTCTTACGATCTACAACTCAAAAAAGCGCAATAATTAAGGCAATTATGAAGAAAGAAGGGATTAGCCACCGTCGGCTTTATGCTTTTTTTGAAAGCAAAGTGCTTAACGCTTTAATGATTCAGCAATAATAGATTCTAAGCAGTGAATAGTGTTTTTGTTTTCCAAATACAATTGTGGTAAGTAACTCGCGGATTGAATCAAATTAGAACTCATATAACAATGAAAATCAAACTCATTCTTTTACTCGTTTGTGCGATGGCATTGCAATGCTTCGCGAAAAACGACCTCATGCCTTATCAAAAGGCGGCTATCGCCACCCGGTTCGCGTCAGAGGTAAAATATAATTTTGCCAGATATGACAAATTCGCGCAGAACTATGACAGTATTTGCCGCGCAGAGCTGCCGAATCTCGTCAACACACAGTCCGACGAAGAATTTAGCGAGAAACTGCAATTGTTCGCCAATCTGCTGAAAGACGGTCATACAAGCATCGGATTCAATGCCGATGTAACTTATGCCCCGATAAGCCATAAGAGAATTGGCGACAAAGTTTTCGTTACAGGTGTATACTCCGACGAATATACTCAAAAGGGTGTTCGCCGAGGCACAGAACTTGTCGCCATCAACGATATGCCGGTAATCGAATATGGCAACCAATTTGTGGTGCCATATATCGCTTCATCAACCCCGCAGTGGTCCAATACGTATCCTTTCAATTCCGTAAACCTCACAAAAGGCTATCGTGGCGTTCCTGTCAAGCTGACTTTCAGGAACGAAAAAGGCAAGACCTTTGATATTACCGACAATCGGCAATCCCCGTGGGGCATTGTAAATCCCGATATGTCGATTCAGTTTGATTCACTTCCCGGTAACATTGGACTTTTGAGAATACCGAGTTTTCAATCGGACAACTTCGATGTTCAGGCTTTTGGCGACCTTTTCGAGCAAAAGATTGTACCGACCGACGGCTTAATCATAGATATTCGCGATAATACCGGCGGCAACAGTCAGGTCGGACAGATCATAATGATGTTGCTTGCAACCGATACCATTCCGCAAGCCTCTTGGAAAACTCCTAAATATGAAGCTGCTTACGCTTCTTGGGGCAAAAAGTGGAACACCGAAACTATCGCGTCTGATTCTATCGTGCCGTTCTGCATATCACACCCTAATGATATGCAGAAGTATGACAAGCCAATAATTCTACTTGTCAACGGCTCTACATTCTCGGCAGCGGAGGACTTTGCCGTTTTATTCAAAAATGCAAAACGTGGAAAAATCATCGGAACTCCGACTGGCGGAAGCTCCGGCAACCCGATATTCATTGATTTGGGC
>LUJM01000047.1 GCA_001689415.1 Bacteroidales bacterium M2
CTCAAAAAATAACCGAAGTATTGTTTTGTATGTCTTGGCAATATCTGTCGTTCTCCCGCAGCCGAGGGGGTGATGAAGTCCATCGTCGCCGCCAAAGGCCAAAGCGAGCAATGGCACATCGACTCGGCCGGGACAGGACGTTGGCATATCGGCCAACTGCCCGACAAGCGCATGAGGGTGCATGCCCTTAGGCGCGGTCTCAACCTCGACCACCATTGCCGACAGGTGCACGAAAGCGATTTCGACGATTTCGACCTCATCGTGGCCATGGACAATGATAACGAGCAAAATCTTCATTCCATAGCCCGTACATTGGCCGACGACAATAAAATAGTGCCTATGGCCGACTTCATCACCATGGCAACAAGGTATGACTATATCCCCGACCCATATTATGAAGGAGCCGAAGGCTTCGAGCTCGTCCTCGACCTACTCCAAGACGCCTGCGCCAACCTGGCCGAGGTTGTGTCGTGACAGTTAGTCGGCACCACCCGACCGAGGCTTGGCTAATGCTTTTTCCTGAGGCTGGGAAATAGGTGGCGGAAGCGCACCAAGGGCGCTGTGATTTTACCACCGGCGACGACGAGGCTCACAGACAGCACAATGAGTATCAAGCCGGTAACATCGCGCATAGTAAGGACTTCGCCAAAAATGGTGATGCCTATCACCACGGCGGTTACGGGTTCGAGAGCGCCGAGTATGGCAGTGGGCGTAGGGCCGATGTATTGAATTGCCTTTGTGGTACATATAAAAGATATCACAGTCGGCAACAATGCCAATGCCACTATATTGCCCCACATGTACCATTTGTGAGGGAGAATAAAGAGCGAGCCGGGCGAACAAAGAATCTTGCACGCAAAAAGCACAACCCCGGTGAGCAGGACATAGAAAATTACTTTGAGAGTGGCTATCTGCTTTAGCCCCGGGCGGTTTACGCCTATAATATATGCCGCATAGCTCAGCGACGACAGCATTACAAATACGGTGCCGGTGACGCTTAGCGTAGCTCCGTCAGCCCCTTTGAAGAGCAAACCTATGCCCACAAGAGCCATGAGGATGCAGAGCATCGTTGTCAGCGACAGGCGTTCGTGGAAGAATATCGCCATTATCACCGCCACCATTAACGGGTATACAAAAAGCAGAGTCGAGGCAATGCCGGCATCCATATAATTATAGCTTACAAAAAGCAGCAAAGACGACAGCGAAACCATGATACCCATCACCGCAAGAGGCACAATGCTGCGCCCGGATATGCGGAAGTTGCGCTTACGCCATAACAGCATGGCAGCCACCATTGGCAAGGCAAACAAATAGCGGAAAAACAACACATTGTCGGCATTCATGCCTTCGGCATATAGCGGCAGAGTAAACAAGGGATTGGTGCCGTATGTGGCAGCAGCGATAGCCCCGAGTACATAGCCCTTGATTTTAGGATTCATAACGAGTAAGTTAAAAAACGATACAAAGTTACAATTTTTACAGATTCGGCAGTTGTGTTTTAACAACAGCATAAAAATTTTTCTTAAATTTGCCATTCCGTAGCGGAAATTGAACATTTGGCAAGTCTGTATAGTTAATAACTATGGATGTTTGCCTTAGCACATCCGTTCATCACACGATTCAACTATCACCACTATGAATCTTACATCATATTTCAACAGTCGCGGTCTCCGCCTGCTGGTACTGGCACTCGTATCCGGAATTGTCGCCCCGTTGTGCATGGCACAGAGCGACACCGTGACCGTATTGCCCGGTCGCACGCCCCTGCAGGAATTCCGCCAAATGGCGCTTGCCAACAACAAGCAGCTGATGATGTCGCGCGAACGTATCAAAAAAGCCGGATATCAGAAAAAAGAAGCATTTGCGGCCTACCTGCCGGGCATAGATTTTAACGGCGGATATCTCTACAACCAGCGCGAGCTATCGATATTCGACAGCGACCAGTTGCTGCCGGTCAAAAGTTTCGACCTTGCCACACAGAGCTATCAGTTCAATATCGTCAAGAACCCCGTTACCGGCGAGCCGGTGAAAGGCCCTAACGGCCAGTACATACCGTCGGAAGTTGCGTTGATACCCAAAGAGGCAATGACCTACGATATCCACAATGTATTTTTCGGCGCTATCACGCTGACCCAGCCTATCTATATGGGCGGCAAAATCGTTGCCATGAACGCAATCACCAAGGCCGCCGAGAATGCCGCCCGCGAATTGCATATCAGCGAGGCAGAAAATGTGATATATGCCGTAGACGCAGCATACTGGATGGTGGTATCGCTCAAGGCAAAGCAAAAACTTGCCCAAAGCTATGTGAGCCTCCTCGAGTCACTTTCGCGCGATGTGCATCTGATGCTCGATCAGGGTGTTGCCACACGCAGCGACGTGCTGAGTGTAGATGTGAAACTCAACGCCGCCCAGGTAGACATGGTAAAGGTAGACAACGGCCTTGTGCTCGCACGAATGGCCCTTGCGCAGGTTTGCGGCTTGCCCGTACATGCGCAGTTCACCCTTGCTGACGAGGACATCGACACCCCCATGCCCGAACCCGGCATAGCACCCGAAGGCGGCTACGACATGGAGCAGGTATACAGCAACCGTCCCGACCTGCGTGCACTCGAGCAAGGCATCGAGGTAGCGAAGCAGCAGAAGCGTGTTGCCTTGTCGACCATGCTGCCTACAGTGGCGCTTATCGGCTCGTATGAGTTTTCGAACCCCAATATGTACGACGGATTCAAGAAGAAATTCAAAGGCGCGTTCTCAGTAGGCGCAATGATATCCATACCGCTGTGGCACTGGGGCGGCGATTACAATAAATACCGCGCCGCCGAGAGCGACGAAGTGATACGCCGTCTTCAACTCGAAGACGCCCGCGAGCTTGTAAGTCTACAGGTAAGCCAGGCATCCTACAAGACCGAGGAGGCGTACAAGACCTATCATATGACAATGACAAACCTTAGCAAGGCCGACGAAAACCTGCGCACCGCCGCTCTGGCCTTCCGCGAGGGCGTTGCCACAACCGATAATGTAATGGCCGCGCAGACAGCATGGCTCAAGGCACACTCCGAGCAGATCGACGCCATGATCGACGTACAACTCTGCCAGACCTACCTCTCTAAAGCCCTCGGCACACTTTACCAATAAACCATAAGCAAAAAACATAACATCCCACATATTATGCAAGAGACTAACAATCAGGAAAAACGCGCCAACCGCGCCCTGCTGGTAACGATGGCCGTAGTGGTAGTGGCCGTTGCCCTTGTTGCCATTATCGGCTTCCTGTTTATGAATCGCCCCGACGAATATATCGAAGGCCAGGTAGAAGGCACTACAATCAGAATTTCAGGCAAGCTCCCCGGACGCGTAGTAGAATTCTATGCCCACGAGGGCGACACCGTTCATGCCGGCGACACCTTGGCCCATATCCACTCGTCGATAGTCGAGGCCAAACTCGGCCAGGCCGAGGCCATGCATCGCGCAGCGCAGGCACAGAATAAAAAAATAGATGCCGGCACCCGCAGCCAGATTATCAACGCCGCCGCCAACCTGCTTCTCCAGGCCGAGGCCGCACTGACAATCACCGAAAAGACCTACAACCGAATGGAGAACCTCTATCGCGAGGGCGTTGTCTCCGAGCAAAAGCGCGATGAGGCAAAAGCCGCCTACGATGCAGCCTTAGCCGCCCGCGATGCCGCCGCAAACCAGTTGTCGCTTGCCAAAGCCGGAGCGCAGAGCGAGGACAAGGTGTCGGCCGAGGCATTGGCGAACGCAGCCGAAGGGAGTGTCAACGAAGTAGAGGCCCTTCTCGAAGACAGCTATCTCACAGCGCCTGCCGACGGCACTATCGACCAGGTATATCCCCAGGTTGGCGAGCTGGTATCGATCGGAGCTCCGGTAATGAGCCTTCTCAAGGACGACAACCGCCATGTTGTATTCAACGTGCGCGAGGAACTCCTCAATGACCTCACCATGGGCAAGACAATCAAGGTAATGATACCCGCCCTCAACAAAAAAGAGATCGACGTAACAATCTACTACATCCGCGACATGGGCAGCTACGCCACCTGGCGAAGCACCAAGGCAACCGGCAGCTACGACAGCCGCACCTTCCAGATCAAAGCCCGCCCCACCGAACGTATAGAAGGTCTCCGTCCCGGTATGACGGTAGTATATGAATAAAAACGAGCCCACCCGGGCAAACGCAAATTACAAATCACAAGCTGCACACAATGGCAAAACTCGGATTTAAAGAAGGAGTGAAGCGCGAGATACGGCAACTTGTCAGCCGGAGAATGTACATCTTCGGCATGATAATCGTGCCTATATTCATGGCTTTCTTTTTCCTTGACCTGCTCAGGCCCGGCTTGCCCAACCAAGTGCCAACCGCAGTGGTAGACCTCGACCACTCGCCGATGTCGCGCACAGTCACGCGGTCGCTTGAGGCACTGCAGGTGCTCGATGTTTGCGAACGATGCGAGAGCTACGACGAAGCCCTCGACCGAGTGCGGCAAGGCAAGATTTTCGGCTTTTTCGTAATACCGATAAATTTTGAGAAAGACGCCCTTTCGGGAAATTCGCCCACACTGGAGTACTATTCCAACATGACCTACTTTGTGCCCGGCACCCTGGCCTTCAAAGGCTTCAAGACCGTGGCCGTAGCCACTTCGGGAGGCGTAGTTCGCCAGACCCTTGTCAGCCTTGGCGCTACCCCCGAGCAGATAGCGCCCCTAATACAGCCTCTCAATCTCGACATTCACGGGCTCAACAATCCGTGGATGAACTATGCCATATACCTCTGCCCGTCGTTTTCGATGGCAACCTTCGTGCTGATGATAATGCTCATGACAGTATTTTCTATCACCATGGAAATCAAAAACGGCACATCAGAAAATTGGCTCACCACTGCCCGAGGCAGCATAATCGTTGCCGTGGCATCGAAACTTCTTCCCCAGACGATAATCTTTGCTGCAGTCGGCATCTTTATACAGTGGCTTCTTTTCGGACTTTCACATTTCCCACTCAACGGCTCTGCCATGTGGATGATTATCGCAACGATACTGACCGTGATAGCAAGCCAGGGAGTAGGTCTGTTTATCTCCTCGATAGTGCCCAACCCACGCCTCGGTTTCTCGCTGACAGCGCTTTTCGGCATCCTATCGTTCTCATTTACGGGATTTTCCTTCCCGGTCGAGAGCATGTACGGGTGGCTTGGCATCTTCAGCTACTTCGCCCCTATCCGCTACTGGTTCCTTATTTATATCAACGAGGCCCTCAACGGCGTAGGGCTTTATTACTCGCGTTACTACTTTGTGGCGCTGATTGTCTTACCTCTTGTGGCATGCGTACTCCTGCCCCGCTTGCGTCGCGCCTGCCAGAGACCTGTCTACGTGCCTTGATATGAATATTTTTAGCAAAATATCGCAATGGGCCGTTGCAATGGGCCGAGTCTTCCGCAACGAGCTGCGGCTTATTGTACACGACATGGGCCTGCTGCTCTTCTTCGTGGCCCTGCCACTGCTCTACCCTGTAGTTTATACGCTGATATACAACCCCGAAGTAGTGCGCCACCTCCCGATAGCCGTTGTCGACAACAGTCGCACCGCCGATTCCCGCGAACTGGTTCGTAGAGCATCGGCATCGCCCTCGCTCGACATCTACGCCTATTGCAACGATATGGGAGAGGCCAAGAGGCTAATGGCCGAGAAAAAGGTATATGGCGTGATGTACATTCCCGGCGACTATGCCCGCAATATAGGCAACGGCGAAGTAGCCAATGTGTCGTTCTACTCCGACATGAGCCTACTGCTCCGCTACCGCACATTTGTATCGGCCCTGACCGACCTTCAGATCGACATGATTCAGGATATCACCGGCGAGCGAATATCCTCGCTGGGACTTGA
The DNA here is from genome assembly GCA_001689415.1 of Bacteroidales bacterium M2. Taxonomy (GTDB): domain Bacteria; phylum Bacteroidota; class Bacteroidia; order Bacteroidales; family Muribaculaceae; genus CAG-873. Next base: position 5,895 of record LUJM01000047.1, read on the forward strand.
GTCTCTCGCGGGCGACATGAAATCACCTATCGCGAGCGAGTCGCAGATTCTGGGCGACACCGAACAGGGCTTTGCAAGCTTCGTGATACCCGGTATCGTGATACTTATACTCCAGCAGTCGATGCTACTGGGCATCGGAATGCTTGGCGGTACCGCCCGCGAACGTCGCCGCCGCAACGGCGGTCTCGACCCTCAGACGGTCGACGCCCCTGTCACAGCCAAGGTATGGGGCCGAGCGCTGGCCTATACGGTGTTCTATTTCCCGATGACGATATATATCCTTCGCATCATCCCCGACATCTTCAACCTGCCACACTATGGCAACCCGGTAGACTATCTGCTCTTCATATTGCCGATGCTCCTGTCGACCGCGTTCCTTGGCCAGGCCCTCAATTACTTTATGAAAGAGCGCGAGAGCTGCTTTATATTCATAGTGTTCTCATCGGTTCTGTTCCTGTTCCTGTCGGGCCTGACCTGGCCACGCTACGCCATGAGCGACTTGTGGCTGTGGGTCGGCAATACGATCCCGGCGGTATGGGGTGTTGAAGGCTTTATCCGCATCAACTCCAACTCGGCCACGCTCCACGAGGTAGGCACGGCGTTCAGCGCCATGTGGATTCTCTCGGCGGTATACATGGTGTTTGCAATATGGGTAACGAGCATCATCGAGCCACGCAGCAAGACCGCGAGTGCAGGTAATTGACCATAAGCCGCTCACACTCAAACGATAGATGAGCAGGCAAAACTTAAGTAAATCAATCAAATGGCCGGAATAAAAAGTTTAGCAAAAGATACGGCAATCTACGGAGTCAGCTCTATCGTAGGACGATTCCTCAACTGGCTCCTTGTACCACTTTATACGGTGATGTTCCCGGTTGAGGAATACGGCGTAGTTACATTTGCATACTCAGTTGTAGCCCTTGTGATGGTTATCCTCATCTACGGCATGGAGACCGGATTTTTCCGCTTCACCAACCATGAGCGCTGGAATAACCCAACGGAGGTCTACGGAACGTGCCTGACATCGCTTGCGGTATCGTCGAGCGTATTCGCGATACTCGTCACATTGTTTTCAGCACCGTTGTCGCATGCCATGGAGTGCGACGGTCACCCGTCGTATGTCGTAATCATGGGCTGGTGCGTTGCGATAGATGCCTTCTCGGCAATACCATTCTGCTATTTGCGCTACCGCAAGCGCCCGATACGCTTCGCGATGCTCAAACTTATCAACATCGGACTTAATATCGGCCTCAATCTGTTCTTTATCCTATTATGCCCATGGCTTGCCACAACAGCCCCGGGGACAGTGAGCTGGTTCTACCGTCCGGACTTCGGTATCGGCTATATCTTCCTTGCCAACCTGCTTGCCTCGGCGATAACGATGCTGATGCTTGTGCCCGACGTGAGCGGTTTCAAATGGCACTTCAACCGAAAACTGTGGGCCGACATAATGCGCTATTCGCTGCCCTTGCTGGTACTCGGAATTGCCGGAATCATGAACCAGACAATCGACAAGCTGCTGTATCCACACCTTGTAAGCGACCATGCCGATGCGATGTACGGACTGGGTATTTATGGCGCCAACTATAAGATTGCGGTACTGCTGCTGGTGTTCCTTCAGGCATTTCGCTTTGCCTACGAGCCATTCATTTTTGCCCGCGACAAAAACAATGGCGAACAGAAACTCCAGGCTTACCGCGATGCGATGACATATTTTGTAGCCTTTGCCCTGCTCATCTTCTTAGGAGTGATGTATTATCTCGACATAGTGAAATACCTCATCTCCCCCAACTATTTCAGCGGACTGAAAATCGTGCCCCTTATCATGCTTGGCGAGCTATTTTTCGGTATCTTCTACAACCTGTCAGTATGGTACAAGCTCACCGACCGCACCCAGTGGGGCATGTGGTTCTCGCTCCTTGGCCTCGGCGTGACCCTCGCGCTCAACATAATCCTTGTGCCACGCATAGGATATATGGGGTGTGCAATCGCGGCATTCAGCTGCTACCTGGTGATGATGCTGGCGAGTTACTTTGTAGGTCTGAAGAAGTATCCGATAGGCTATCCTGTAGGGCGTATACTGTCGTTCTTCGCTATCGCCGGAGTCTTTTATATAGTAGGAGTATATCTACTTCCCATGGCCGGTCTGCACGCCTGGGTCAACGGCGGCATCCGCTTCGTGCTCCTTGCCGCCTTTGTGGTTATATTCGCCAAGATTCAAGGTATAACCCTTGCGCAAGCCGCCGAACCGATTGTCAAATTCATCCGCCGCCGATGAAAGTCGTACTCATCAATCACAGCGACAGCCTCGGCGGGGCATCAGTGGTGACTTACCGCCTGCTCAAGGCCCTTCAAGCCGAGGGCGTGGATGCCTCGATGCTCGTGGTGCATAAGACAAGCGACGACCCCACTGTTGTGCTCGCGGCATCGCATTTCAAGGCCCGCATACCCTTCTATGCCGAGGCAGCGCGTATATTTATCGACAACGGCTTCAACCGCGACGACCTATTCAAGGTATCGCTCGGCAGCGACGGCCTGCCCCTGAGCCGACATCCGCTCGTACGTCAGGCCGATGTTGTGATGCTCGCATGGGTTAACCAAGGCATGCTCTCGCTCAAAGAGATAGGCCGAATCGCATCGGGCAAGCGCGTGATATGGACCATGCACGATATGTGGAATCTAACTTCGCTATGTCATCATGCAGGTCAATGCCGCCGTTATACCGAGCCTCAGGGCTGCCACCGATGTCCGCTACTCCATACACGGTCATCCGACAATGATGCGTCGAGCCGTGTGTGGCGAAACAAACAGCGCCTCTACGGCACTGCCGACATCGATTTCGTGGCCGTCAGCAACTGGCTCGGCAATCGTTGCCGCGAAAGCCGGCTTATGGACTCATCGCGGGTGTCGGTTATTCCCAACGCATTCCCGGTAGAAGAATTTTACTCTGCCCCCACAAACGACGGCACGAGGGTTGTACTTATGGGAGCTGCACGCCTCGACGACCCTGTAAAGGGCCTGCCCCTGGCTGTGGAGATGCTCAACAAACTCAAAAACAGCGACAACACCTTGGTACGGTTTTTCGGAGCACTCCGCGACCCTCATGCACTCGACGGGTTACGAATCAAGTACGAATACCTCGGGCCGATACACGACGCAGCAAAGGTGCGAGAACTATATTCCGGCGCCCATGCGGTGATATCGACGTCACTCTATGAAACATTGCCCGGCACGCTAATCGAAGGTCAGGCCTCGGGGGCTATGCCGGTGAGCTTCGACCGTGGCGGACAGTCGGATATAATAAGGAGCAACGCCGACGGCCGCCTTATACCATTTGGCGATACCGACGCTATGGCCGCTGCCCTCGACGAAGTACTTGCCACCGATCACGACCGAAATGCATTGCGCCACACCGTAGCCGACAGATTCTCGGCATCGGCAGTCGCAAAAAAATATATCGAACTGATAGACTAAACCAGAACAGCCAAAAGGATGAAACGTATCATACTCATTATAAGCGCCGCGATAGTATTGTGTGCCGGAGCAAAAGAACTCGCCCTTCCCTCCGTACCGGCAAACCTGCGAGTGCCTTCAATGCGAGCAGACTATATTGCAACACATTTCTGGGATTCAATCGACTGGGCCGATACCATGGCAGTAGACCCCATGCAGGTGTCGCAGAATGTTGCCAACTACCTGTCGGTATTCCCGGTAATGAGCGGCGACAGCGCCAGGGCCGCCGCCGCCGACACATTTTTGACCCGCGCCCTTCGAGCCGGTGACAGCCGAGCCTTAGCCGCGTCACAGGCAATCGAAGACTGCCTTTTCGGCAGCGGGTCACCCCAGCGCAACGAGCAACTGTATACCATATTTTTGCAACGTATGCTTGCAGCAGGATTTCCCGACAGCATCCGGACAGAATACATGCTCGAGATGACCCGCAAAAACATGCCCGGCACACAAGCCGCAGACTTCGAATTCTTTACCCGCGACGGTAAGGCTTATTCACTATTGCAATTCGTAGACAAACCGACAATAGTATTTTTCTACGATCCCGATTGCCATAACTGCCACGCCTTAGCCGGAGCCATGGCCGACGACCCTGTGCTGAAATCGAAACTCATCGGCGGCTTCATAAAGATACTCGCCATAAGCCCCGGCGACAAGGAGCAGTGGCAGGAGCACGGCGCATGGCTGCCGTCGCAATGGACCGACGGTTGCGACAACGGTGTAATCGACGAAAAGGAGCTGTATAGTTTCGGGTCGTACCCCTCGCTTTACCTCATCGGCAAGGACGGCAAAGTGATACTTAAAGACTGCAGCCCCGACGAACTTATCCGCACCACCGCCACACTGCGCTGACAAAGACCGATATCGGGTAGCGAGTTTATTTCGATTTGCGTATACGGCTCATTTGCATTATATTTGCAATTCAAACGCAGAATCGAATGGCACAATTACAGCTCTACACAACCAAGACCAGGCGCGGATTTGCCACGCTGGTGAATATCAATCCGTCGGAAGACGTGATGCGATATATCCACGATTACAGCTCCGCGCTCAGGATTCTGCACTACAACCCGGCAGAGAAACAGTACTTTCTACTTCTCAGGTACATCGACTCGGGCCTTCTCCTGACGGTACTTCGGCCAATAATCGGCGACGAGCACGATAATTATGCGGCCACGCTGTACATCCCCAACGGTATGCAGATTGCAACCGAGGATATTTTAAACACCATAAGCACTGTCAAAGAATTTCTAAACGGCAAAGACCCGTCCTCGGCCGACATTGCCGATATGCGCAGGTTTCTGTCGAAAGACTACCCGGTAGAACGTAAGCACCCCCACCGGCAACAGTCGTCGGGCAACCTTTATGCCTACGCCCTCTATAACGGAACCGACAAACCCTCGCTATCCGACTACGCAGACAGCGAATTTTATCAGCCTAAATTTTCGGACTACGCAGGCGTATTTCTACTCGATTCGCAGTTATTAGTCAGTGCCGACATTCATGCCGCCGATCTTACCAAGCCGCACCTCACCCGTCTTCTAAGAGTCAACCCCCCGTTGAAATCGCCGCAGGGCTTTGTCGCCTACCTCGGCCGGAGGCAGTTTGCCTCGCCTATCCTTGCCGGAGAGGGGTGTACCCTCGACATCATGTGGCAAAAGGGCGGATTCGAAACACTCTCCACGCCATTTATCGTAGAAAAAGACAACGAGACACCCCCGGCGCCCAATACATCGTCGGCCCGGCGAATCATTACCCCGTCGTCGTTTCATATCACCGAGGAGCGCAACCAGCAGCAGTCATCAAGCAACTTTACCATAAAGGTCAACGGCATAGAAATCGACGGGCCGAAAGCATTTACATTTTCCGACCTCAAGAATGCCCGCGTAGAAATCAGCGCCCCCGGCTACGTAACATTTTCGGGCAATTACGACCTTGCGTCGACCTCTCTTGTGTTGGTACAGATGCACTCGCTGCACAAGACCTACCGCTTCGAGCTGCCGCTCAAGACCCCGGAACCGTCGGAACCGGCACATATCTGCATCAAGACTAAAAAGGCATTGCATCGAAGCCCTATAGAAGGCTACGAAGTTGCGGGCGGGCAGGTTATCGACGGCTCGGGAGTGAGCAACAAGCTTGAGTTCAACGGCAGCAACACAGGCAGGCCGTATACTCATATCATAGCCGTTGCTGTAGCAGGTATTGTTGTCGGTATTATTGCAGGCATACTGATAGGATTCTTGTGTTTCAGCAGCAAGGACGCAGAAGAAATCGTAACAGCCTCCGCAGAGAATCCGACAGTCGAATCCCCTGCGCCCCGGACGGTCGAAAAGGCAGCGGAGCCAGTGGCAGAAACTGTCGAAATACCGACTCCCAAGCCCAAGCCAAGCGGCGTGGACGCAGTTAAATATCTTGACGAAAACCAAGTATGGCGACGCGCTGAAATGGAAGAAATACCCGGATTGGAGGGCCTTTTCGACGACCTCAATTCATACAATTTCGAGAAGCTGACAACTGATTGGAGCAAGCGCATCGAAGGTTCAAAGAATTTCGATGCGGTAATGCGAGCCGTAGCCGGTGCTCCAACGAAACGCGACCCTCGCAGGGCAGACCACAACCCGGTATACAAAGCCGACAGCACGGCAATCAACTGGCTGTCGTATACCTACTGGATTGACCCCTGAAACCACCGGCACACAAATAATAGAACTTCAAACCCCAAACATATAAAATCAAAACAACCATGTTTTCCGGTATAGTAGAAGATGCCGCCACCGTAGTGGCAGTAAAACAGAATGAATCAAATGTCGACCTGACGCTTAAATGCGCCTTTACCGACGAACTTCATATCGATCAGTCAGTGGCACACAACGGAGTATGCCTAACAGTAGTAGCCCTCAACCCCGACAACACCTACACCGTCACCGCGATACGCGAGACACTCGACCGCTCCAACCTTGGTCTTTTGAAAGCCGGCGACCGGGTGAACCTTGAGCGTTCGATGCTGATGAACGGCCGCCTCGACGGACATATCGTACAAGGCCATGTAGATACCACCGCCGTATGCACCGACATCGAGGAGGCCGACGGCAGCCGCTACTTCAAATTCGAATACGAAGTCAGCCCCGAAATGGCCGCAAAAGGCTATATGACAGTCGAAAAAGGGTCAGTAACCGTCAACGGAGTGAGCCTCACAGTATGCGACAGCGAGCTATCATCGTTCCGCGTGGCAATCATCCCCTACACCTTCGAGCACACCAACTTCCACGAAATCGCCGTGGGCACACGTGTGAATATCGAATTCGACATCATCGGCAAATACCTTGCCCGCCTCAATGAAGTAAGAGGTCTCTGACACCACGACAATGAGCGGCAAGCCCCCGGAAGAGAAACTGATGCAATACGTCTGGCAGCACCGATTGTGGCTGCCGGACGATATGCGCACAGTCGACGGCCAGGCCCTCGAGGTTCTCGACCCCGGGATGCTCAATACCGATTCCGGGCCGGATTTCTTCAACGCCAAGGTGCGTATCAACGGCCACCTGTGGGCAGGTAACATAGAAATACATGTGCGGGCATCCGACTGGCACCGACACGGCCACGATGCCGACCGTGCGTACGATACGGTTGTACTACACGTTGTCGACACCGACGACTGCCGTATCACACGTCCCGGAGGCGAGGCCATACCGCAGGCAGTGATGTCGTGTGCCCGAAATTTCAGCCGGTCGTACGATGAAATGGTGAATAAGCCCGGCTCGGGGCTGGCCTGTGCCGACGAAATATCCACCCTGCCCCGGATATACCTCACCGACTGGATTACCGCACTCGCCTTCGAGCGCCTATATGCCAAGGCCGACCGCATCGAAGCACTTGCCGAAAGACTCAACGGCGACTGGCGCGAGGCTATTTACGTAACACTTGCGCGGGCACTCGGCTTCCATACCAACAGCGACGCGCTCGAACGCCTTGCCCTCGCCACGCCCTTGTCGCGGCTGCTGCATCATCAAGGGCAGAGTCTGTCTATCGAAGGTGCACTTTTCGGACAGGCCGGGCTGATACCCGAGCTGCCAATCGGCAGCACAGAAGGCGATTATGCCTCTCGCCTGATAGCAGAATACAATTTTCTGGCTGCTAAATACGGCCTTGCGCGTCCTAAAAGCCTTGTATGGAAAATGGCACGAATGCGTCCACAGAATTTCCCGCACCGCCGCATAGCTGTATTGGCCGCCATGGTTGCCGACGGCTTCGACATCGCCCGCAAGATTCTGGCGGTGCGCAATACCGACGAGGCAGCGGCGCTGTTCAATGTAAGGCTTAGCGAGTTCTGGACATCACACTACACATTCGACCCCTCGGACAGTCGTGTCAACAGCGCCCTTGGCCGCAACTCTATAAACACACTTATCATCAACGTAGTAGTGCCTATTCTCTACGCTTACGGACGTGTATACGGCAATAGCGACATGCAAGAAAAGGCCGTAGACATACTACAGTCACTACCCGCCGAGCAAAATTCGGTGATACGCCTATTCGAGGCCGGAGGCATATCGTGCCCGGATGCGTTTACGGGCCAGGCACTTATCGAGCTACGTCGCAGCTATTGCGAGCCACGCAAATGCCTGTACTGCCGTTTCGGGCACCGTTTCCTCGCCCACAAGGCAATCAATCGCAGTTAAAGTTATTTGAAAGTATAGATAATCCTTGCTATCGCCTGTTCCGGTGCATCGTCGTCGTTGCGGGTGAATCGTCGCGAACGCACTTCGGCAATGCACTTTTTCACCAAAGCCCTGTCGGCAGCAGCCGGAGCCTTTCCGCCTGTCTGCTCAACAGATACAACTTTACCGTCCTTTCCGACAACAGCACGCAGCTCAATCCTGCCGGTAACGGCCGAATTAACCTTTGCATATCGAGGCATAATCCAGCCACCACCAACGCTGCCGGTACCGGTACCGTCGAGAGCGCTACTCTGTCCCTCGGGCTTGCCGCTGTCGCCGGTTTCTCGACCTTTGCTGTCGGTATTGTCCTCGTTGTCGGGAGCCGATGCAAAGGCATCGCTCACACCCTTACGAGCGCGTCGGCGAGCTTCTTCTTCCAGTTCCTCTTTCGAAGGCCCTGTTTTGGCGGGTTTGTCTTTTTCCTTACGCTGTATCGGCGACGGCCTATCGGTCACCACGTCGGGGTCGGGCGCAGCTGCACTACCGGCATCAACAAGGTCGCTGCCCGAAGCCTCGGCAGCATGAGAATCATTCTTAGCCTTATTCTCGGCATAGGCCGGAGCCGGGTCAGACTTTACCGTTGCCTGGTCGAGAAGTTCAACAAACTCCTCGTCAAGTTCCACCAGCTCTGTCATCGGGCGTGGCGGCTGACGAAGTGTAGAGGGGTCGAAAACCAGACGGCACATCAACAGCAGTATCACCACAACAAGAGCTGTGGCGACAGTAATGCCAATGGCAATCAGGCGCGTGCGATTCATTGCTGCGTATCAGCGTTTTGAGGTGCCGACGGCTTTGTTGCGAGCACCATTTTAATAGAGTTTTCCGCTCCGAGGTTGAGCAATTCCACAATCTTGCCGTATGCCGTAGCCGTATCGGCATATACAGCAACCGCACCAAGCGAATCGAGAGGCGCTATTTCGGCAAAAAACAAAGTGAGTGAATCGCGCGGCACAGCCACCGGGTCGGCATCGGGAGCAGCGACATAATACTCGCCTGCGGCATCAACAAAGACGCGCGTAGAGGGCTTGAGAGGTGTCTGCTGACTGCTCTGCGGCAGGTCGATTTCGAGAGCTGTGGGGAAAACAAAAGAGCTTGTGACCATAAAAAATACCAGCAGCAGGAAAACGATGTCGGTCATCGACGCCATCGAAAAAGTTGCCAGCATCTGCTGCTGTCGCTTCAGAGCCATTATGCTACCGGTTCATTAAGGAGGTCCATGAAATCCATGGTACGCGCCTCCATAAGGTTCATAATCTTATTGATACGAGCCACGAGCCAGTTGTAGGCGAAAAGTGCTATAATACCTACAATTAGACCGGCGACAGTGGTTACCAGCGCGGCATATATACCCGAAGCAAACGAGTCGATTGTAGCCGAGCTACCCGACTGAGCAATAGCATAAAACGCTTCGACCATGCCGATTACCGTTCCGAGGAAGCCTATCATCGGCGCACCGGCGGCAATAGTTGCCAGCCAAGGCAGCCCACGGCTCAGCCCGGCGACCTCGAGGTTGCCGGTATTTTCGATAGTTACCAGCACATCGTTCATTGGGCGTCCGATTCGCGATATGCCTTTTTCGATAAGTCGGGCAAAGGGTGTATCGGTATTGCGGCAAAGGTTGAGGGCACTCTCTATTTCGCCTTCGTGGATATAGCCTTTGATGCGCTGCATGAAATTAGAGTCCTCTTTCGAAGCACGTTCGATAACGATGCTGCGCTCGGTAGTGATGTATATACACAGCAATAGCAGCAAAGCAAGAGGTATCATAGTCCAGCCTCCCTGGAGGCAAAGATCCCATAGTGTCATAACACGTAGATTTTTATTGGTTTAACGAACCGAGGCTTGCACTACCTTATACAAGGCATTTTTTGTATTGAGCCACAGTCTCTTTGAGGCCCAGGTATAGCGCATCGCAAATAAGTGCATGGCCAATCGAGACTTCGTTGAGGAAGGGTATGCGCTTGTGGAAGAATGCAAGGTTTTCGAGGCTGAGGTCGTGACCGGCATTCACACCGAGGCCACACTTGCGGGCAGCCTGAGCAGCCTCGGCAAAAGGAGCTATCGCAGCTTCGGGGTCGGTGGGATAACGGTCGGCATAGGGCTTGGTATACAGCTCGATGCGGTCGGCGCCTGTTGCGGCAGCCGCTTTGATCTGGTCAACGTCGGCATCTACAAATATAGAAGTGCGCACCCCGGCCTCTTTGAATCGCTCTACCAGCGAGCAAAGAAATTCGGAGTTAGCTTTCACATCCCAGCCGGCGCTCGATGTGAGAGCATCGGCAGCATCGGGCACGAGAGTCACCTGGGTGGGGCGCACCTTTAAAACAAGGTCGATGAAGTCATCGGAGGGATATCCTTCGATATTAAACTCGCATTTCAGCAGGGGCCTGAGCTTGTATACATCGCTACGACGTATATGGCGCTCATCGGGCCTTGGGTGTACGGTGATACCGTCGGCCCCGAAACCTTCTATATCGAGAGCTACAGCCTCGACATCGGGCCTATTCTCACCCCTGGCATTACGCAAGGTCGCGATTTTATTTATATTAACGCTTAGGTTTGTCATAATTTGCTGAATATTTCGTATTTTTGTAGTCACTTTTGCACATCGGACGGCAAGCCCGAGTGATTCGACACTGCAAAAGTACTCAGAAAATAACAAACCACGAAAGATTTTGAGTATAAAACCGCCAATGTTTCCCGAAAACGATTATCTCTTCCCCGCCGTAGCCGAAAGTTCACGACTTCTGGTGGGCTGTCGTCGCGAGGACTACAGCGCATCGCGCATAGCCCATGCCGTAGAGGATTGCAATGCCCACCTGCTCAATCTCAACGTGACATCCATGGACAACGACAAAGACTACGATATCGACGGCGACGGAATCAGCGATGGCAAATTCCCTGTAGTATGCGACATCCGCGTAAACCACCGCAATGCCGAGCATATATCGCGGTCGCTCGAACGGTACGGCTATACCGTCCTTGAAGCTACGACAAGCGAAAAGCCCGACGAATCGACCTTGCGTCAACGAATCAACGAGTTTTTCAGATACCTCGAAATTTAAGCTGTCACACACGGCGGCAACTACCTATAACCCATTGTAACATATCTAAGTACCGTACCACCAATGAGCACTATAGCTGTATTCGGCAGTCGGCGACAGCATTCATTCACAGGCCAGATCGAGGCTTTTCTTAGCAATGTGCGGTCGAAGGGCATTCACATCATCATGCATGGCAAACTCTACGACCACCTTGCAGAAATCATACCAAATGCTATCGAGGGCGTAGAGCGTCGCAGCAGCGCCGACACAATCAGCGCCGACCTTGCCGTGAGTCTTGGCGGCGACGGCACATTCCTGCGCACCGCTCAATGGGTCGGCCCGCAGGGGATTCCTATCGTGGGTGTCAATACCGGGCATTTGGGATACTTGGCAGCACTGTCGATCGACCGTCTGCCACAATTGTCCGAGCTTATTGCCGAAGACGCTTTTGTGGTCGAATACCGCACGGTACTTAGCGTAGACAGCCCCGAACTCCCGGCCTCGGTAGGCCGCTATGCCCTCAACGAGGTAGCCTTGTCGAAAGAAGAATCGGCATCGATGATTTATGCCTCGGTAAGCCTCGACGGCGAAGCCCTTGCCGAGTACAAGGCCGACGGCCTGTTGGTGGCAACCTCAACCGGCTCTACGGCCTACAACCTCTCAGTCGGCGGCCCCATAGTACAGCCCACCGTTCCGGTGTGGGTTCTGTCGCCCGTCGCCGCCCACTCATTGTCGATGCGCCCCATGGTGGTGGATTCGCGAGCAAAAATCAGCATAGTCCCGAGGGGTCGTACTCCGCATGTGAGGCTCGCGGTCGACGGCCGGAGCGTGAGCATCGACACCGGCACAGAAATCCGCCTGTCGGAAGCGCCGTTCAAGCTGGCCGTACTTCAATTCAGAGACCATACTTTCTCCGACACTTTGCGCCGCAAACTGCACTGGGCAGAATAAGCCAGAGCAAATGTATAATCTCTCTTTCTGCAATGATAGTAAAAACCTGTAAGTATACACATCCCGACATCGGACCTATACACGTGAAGGTGAACGCGCAGAGCCGCAGTATTCGCGCACGCTGGGTAGGGCCTGAAGTGCAAATCACAATACCACAGAACCTGCCGGTGGATGAATACAATCGATTTATCGACGAATTCGGGCTCCGCATCAAGGCAAACAAGCCCCGTTCGAGGTATTACAACGGACAAATAATCGAAGGTAATTTCGCCGATTTCGAAGTGCGCGTGTGCAACAGCGGCGTTACTCCGGACTACTTTATAACACAGGAAGACGATCATCCGCTACGAGGCAAAAAACGCAATTATATCATCAATATCAGCCGTCGCCTTGCGCCGGACTACAGTTTCGACACTCCCCGGCTCGAAAACATAGTCAACACCATGCTCAAGCACTGTGCCGCCAAGGCCTGCGCCGACTTCCTTATACCACATGCCCGTGAACTTGCGTCGCATATCGAGCGTTTTCCTTTAGGATGGGATATCAAAGATTCCCGTACCCGCCTTGGATGCTGCTCGTCGAGAGGAATTATCACACTTAGCCCCCGGCTGATATTCCTGCCGACGCATCTTGCCGACTATATCATATACCACGAGTTGGCACATCTGAGCGAGATGAATCATTCGGCAGCCTTCCACGAAGTTTGCGACAGTTATTGCGACGGAAAGGAAGAGCAATACCGCGCCGAAGTAAAGGCTTTTAAGTTTCCTGTTTTTTAATCACAGCAATGCCCGGAATATACAAGTATCTAAGTATCGCATTAGTATTGATGCTCTCGGCCTGCACCAAGCAGACCCGGGCTGATTACAACTATGTAGACGAACTTCGCAGCGTCAACAAACTCGTCCTGGCCCAGATGACTGTATCTAAAATGGCAACTATCGACGACCTGCCGCTCGACGATGCCCGGGGTATAAAACAGACCGCAGCGGCAATGCTCGATATAATAAAAATCGGCAACCGCAAGGCTGCATACTCATACGATACCTACCTGCGGGCATATGTCGACATGTCGCAACTCAGCCCCGACGATGTGCGCGTAGACCACGACGCCCGCACTGTCTCTATCACCCTGCCCCCGATAGAGACCGAGTTCGAGGGTCGCAACATCACGGTAAAGGAAGACCACTACCGCGTGACCGGTCTTCGCTCCAACATCGACCAGTACGAGCGTGCCGAAATGAAGGAGATGATGAATGCCTCGCTCAAAAACGAAGTGGAATCCAACCCCGAATTCCGCCGCAGGCTCATCCGCGAGGCACAGGCCAAGGCAAGGGCTTACTTCGAGGCTCTTGCCGACAACGAGGGCTACACCGTAATCGTAGATTTCAAACCCGGTAAAGGAGACAGATTATGAAGATTTATGCACGACTGATTACGGCTTTAATAGTGATAGTTGCAGTTGCGGCGATATGGGTCTTCTTCGAGTACCGCAATTCGCCCGAGGTGGAGCGCACGACGGTATACAAGGGCAAGGTTAGCGAGATTAAGTCAATGGCAAGGCTCTGCACCGTTGATTTCTACGAGGATTTCCCCATGCGCGGCAATATCGGAACGAAGCACATCTTTGCCCGCGTGGCGCTCACCGGGTCGATTTCATTCGACCTCGACAGCGCCGACATCTCAGAGCGTGGCGATACACTCGTAGTGACCCTTCCGCATGAGATTGTGACCGTAATGGAATCGACCGAGCCCGACTCGTACCGCGTGATAGATACTTGGAACGACTCGTTTATGGGTTCGTCGAAATTTACCAATGCCGAGGAAAACGCGGTAAAATCGAAGGTTCGCGACCAGTTTGCCCGCCGCATCTACGCCAAGGGCTATGTACGCCGCGCCCGCGCCGAGGCTGTGAGCAACCTCACGTCGATGCTTACGGCAATCTACAAGCGCCCTGTAATAGTAAACGATCCCACCCCCGAGGGCAAGATTTGGTAAATCAGTAGCCTTTGCGGTATTTGTCGCTGCCGGGGTCGGAAGCTTCCTCGAGGATGCTCAGGTATGAGTTGTAGCGCGATTCGCTGATACGGTGATCGTCGACAGCATCGCGGACGGCACAACCCGGCTCGTGAGTGTGGGTGCAATTGTCGAAGCGGCAATTGGCCGACGCCTTGAAAATCTCGGGGAAATAGTGCCCTACTTCTTCTTTTTTGAAATCGAAAACACCGAATCCACGCACGCCGGGAGTGTCGATTATTTCGCCTCCCCCTGGCAGGTCGTACATCTCGGAGAATGTGGTGGTGTGCATGCCGGTGTCGTGCGCAACCGAAATCTCGGCAGTGCGCAGGTCGAGCCCGGGCACGAGGGCGTTGATAAGTGTTGTCTTGCCTACGCCGGAGTTGCCCGACAGCAGCGACACCTTGTCGCGAAGGTACTCGGCGAGTTTGTCGAGCCCTTGCCCGGTTGCTGCCGATACTCCGAATGTGGTATACCCAATCGAGCGGTAGAGGTACTCTACGGCATCGAGCAGGCCTTCGTCTTCGGGGTCGGAAAGCAGATCCACTTTATTAAACACCAGCACCGCCGGCACATTGTATGCTTCGGCAGTTGCAAGGAAACGGTCGATAAAAGTAAATGATGTTGTGGGGTGCGCAAGCGTGGCTACGAGCACGGCACAATCAACATTCGCAGCGATGATATGGGCAGCCTTCGAGAGGTTGCTTGCGCGGCGGATGATGTAGTTGCGGCGATCGAGCACCTTGGTGATAAAAGCCACACCGTCAGGCCCGGGGGCGCTCAGTTCCACATGGTCGCCTACAGCCACAGGGTTGGTGGTACGGATTCCCTTGATGCGGAAGTTTCCTTTGACGAGGCATTTCACTTCCTCGCCGTCGTCTTTGCGGGCCACGTAACTCGACCCGGTATTTCGTATGATTGTTGCACTCATCTTATAATTTGGGTTGAAGGGCAATGGGCTGCGAGCGACAGAGGCAACTCGTTGACACCGGCATTGAGGGCTATTTTATCAAATAACCAATAGGCATGTCGTACCGCCGCCGGGCCGGATGTAGTCACTATCAGCCTCAGGGTCGGGGCGGGCTTGCCTGCTTCAATCTTATGGCCGCAGTAAGGGCAGTACGCTGCCCTGGCAGGTACTTCGTCGTTATGGCAATGCGGACATTTCATATTATCAAGGGTGTTCGTTAAAAATTAGCAGTCGGTTTGTCCTTCTAACATCTTTCCACAAGTTGTGGAAGAATTTCAATTTGCAGGCGATAAAAGATATAACTTTATCCAGTAATAATTATATTTCAGTTCTTATCGTTCCGTAAAACAAAATTCGAGAAACGTTCGAGGGCTTCGGCGAGGCGGCTACGGGGGCAGGCGATGTTCCAGCGGATAAAGCGGTCGTTGCCGTACATTGCACCGGCATTGAGCCACAGTTTGTGGTCGCGCAGCAGAAGTTCCTCCAATTCCGAGGCGCTCAGGCCGAGTGCTTCGATATTCATCCACACCAGGTATGTGCCTTCGAGGCGGCAAATCGGCAGCTGCGGCAAGTTGCGGCGACAGTAGTCGGCAAGCATGTCGTAATTGCCTTTGAGGTACGAAATCAACTGTTCGAGCCATTCCTCGCCTTCGGTATAGGCGGCGATTGTACCGATTACTCCGAAGGGGTTGACATCGCATACCTCGTTGATATTTATTGCGCGGTCGATGCGTGCGCGGAAATCGGCATCGCGGCTTATAATCGTCGCTATCTGCAGCCCTGCGGTATTGAAGGCCTTGCTCGAAGAAACGCACGTAACCGAATGAGCGGTGAACTCATCGGGCAGTGTGCCGTAGGGGGTATATCGATAGCCGGGGTACACCAGCTCGCAGTGAATTTCGTCGCTGACCACTATCACGCCGTTGTCGCGGCATATGCGGGCGAGGGTCAGTAGTTCGTCGCGGCTCCACACGCGCCCGGCGGGGTTGGCGGGGTTGCATAGGAGCAACATCTTCGCCCGGGGGTCGGAGGCTTTTGCGGCGAGGTCGTCAAAATCCATCTGATAGCTGTCGCCGGTATATGTAAGCGGATTTTCGAGCACCTCGCAGCCGTTGTTGCGAATCGACGAGAAAAAGCAGTTATAGACCGGAGTCTGCACAATCACCTTGTCGCCGGGTACGGTCAATGCCTTGATAATGGCCGACAAGGCAGGCACGACTCCGCTGGTATACATCATGCACTCGCGCTCGATCGTCCAGCCGTGGCGGCGGGCAAACCAGTCGGCAACAGCCTTGTAATAGTCCTCGCCGACGAGTGTATAGCCAAACGCGCCTTGGTCAACCCTATGATGCAGTGCCTTGATAATTGGCGGCGCGGTGGCAAAGTCCATATCGGCCACCCACAGCGGCAGCACTCCGGGCTGCGAGTCCCATTTGTAACTTCCGGTGTCGCGGCGCTCTACACCACTGTCGAAAAATTCGGTATAATCAATCATTGGTTTCGATTTTGCAGTCTGCCGGTGCAAGGATATTTCCGTCGATTATGATTTCGCCAATCGAGGGAGCCTTGATATAGCCTGTGGTAGGATTCTTGACGCTGGTAATATGCGACTTCACTACGGCCCTCACATCCGACTCCTCGAAGGCAAGGTCGCAATCGGCATCGAAGGTGCAGTTCTCCAAAATCAAGCCGGAGCAATAGCATAGAGGCTGAGTGCCCGAGATATGGCAGTTGATAAGATGCAGGTGTTTCGAATGCCAACCGAGGTATTCGCCATGCAACTCGCTATCGCGCACTGTCACGTTTTCAGTCTGCCAGAAAGCGTCTTTCGAATGTATTACGGCATTGCTTATTTCCACATTGCGGGCATACTGGAACGAATAATTGCCATTCTGGCGATAGTTGTTGATACGTATGTTCTCGCAGTGCATGAAAATATAGTCGGCATTGTCGGTAGTAACATCTTTCATATCGATGTTCTTGCAATGCCACATGGTCTCCTGCGCATCGGGAATCACCACGCGGTCGAGGAGTACGCCGTCGATTTCGCGGAACATCTTCGGAGCATTAACGATAGAGTTTCGCATCTCGCAATCCGAGGAATACCAAAGAGCAGCACGAGCGCCGGGTTCGAAAATACAATGATCAATCTTAAAGCCCTGCACATGCCAGAAAGGATATTTACCCTTGAAGACACAATTCTCGGCATCGACATTACGGCAACGCTTAAGGGCCGACTCTCCAACATTGAAAGTAACCCCGACAAGTTTCACATCGTGTGCAGCAAACAAAGGCCGTTCACCGCCATATTCTTTATTTTCGATAATTTCCATAATGGCTTTAATTCTAAGTCACAATTAATCAGTACTTGAATGAGCTGCCGCCGAGGAATTCGCGGAGGACGCTGGTAGAGGGAATCAGGGCGGTGTTGATGGGGAGGAAGTAGCTGAGGAATTTGCGCAGGCGGTAGGCCTCGGCATATTCGGTTACGTCGTAGGGCACGGAGCGTAGCACGGTCTCAGCCTCGTCTTTCATCACGCCGAGTTCGAAAAGAAGCGATGAGTTGAACATCGCGTCGGCGTTTTCCTGATACGGGAAAATCCATTTTTCTTCGCCACGTCGTACGCTTGGCCAGCGGCGTATGGTCTCTTCGGCCGATGTGCCACGATACTTGTGGTCGCGGATTATGCGACGCAGCAGTCGGTTGTCGGTAGTAGGTACCCAGTTGTGGTCGTCGATCGAGAGGGTTGTCAGCGCCGACACGTATACGCGGTATTTCATCTTCTCGGGCACATGGCTTGTCAGCTCGGGGTTGAGGCCGTGGATGCCTTCGATAAGGAGTATCGAGTTGTTGTCGAGGCGTATGCGTTTGCCTCGGTATTCGCGCTTGCCGCTCTCGAAGTTGTAGGTGGGCAACTCTACTTCCTCTCCGGCAAGAATCGCAGTGAGGTCGGCGTTGAACTGCGCCAGGTCGAGGGCGTAGAGCGACTCGTAGTCGTAGTCACCGGTATGGTCGCGTGGCGTGCGGTCGCGGTCGACAAAGTAGTCGTCGAGCGATATCATCTGCGGCTTGAGCAGGTTGGTCATCAGTTGTATCGCCAGGCGTTTGGTGGTGGTAGTCTTTCCCGATGACGAGGGGCCGGAGATAAGCACTATCCTTGCGCCGCCATTGCGATAGCGTGCGGTGATATCGTCGCTGATGCGAGCGAGAGCTTTTTCGTGCAGGGCTTCCGACACATTTATAAGGTCGGCGGCTCGGTGATGCTGCACGTATGTATTAAGTTCGCCCACGTCGCTTACTCCGACTATATGGTTGAAGTGCAGGTAATCGGTAAATGCCTTATACATTTTTTCCTGCTCGATAGGCTTGGCGGGCTTCGAGGGGTCTGCCGGGTCGAAAGGCATCAGCAGGAAGCCTTCTTTATACGGCAGCAGGTCGAATACGCTAATGTGCGATGTAGAGGGTGCGAGGGCGCCGTAGTAGCTGTCGGATACGCCGTCGAGGGTATAGTATGTTGTATATAACTCGCGTATGGTACGCAGCAGTCGGGCCTTCGACACCAGCCCTTGACGCTCGAAAATAGCGCATACCTCGGCGGTAAGGTCTTCGTGTCGCTCGAAAGGCAGGTCGCGGTCGGCAAGTCGGTGCATATACTCTTTGAGTTCCGCCACGGTTTTGTCGCTGACCTCGGTATAGCCGTCGAGGCGGCAGTAGTAGCCGTGGGCAATCGAATGCTCGATTGTAAGCTGTACGCCCGGCAGTAGCTCGGACACGGCTCGATAGAGCATCATGCACAAAGAGCGGGTGTACACACGCGGGCCGGAGCCTGCGGTGCAAGCCTGAAATTCTATAAGCTTGGGCTGATACAGGGCGAAGTCGAGGGCCTCGGTCTTATTGTTAACACGGCAGCAGATAGGGTCGAAAGGCAGTTGGTCGGCTATCGACGATGCGATTTGGGCGAGTGTGCAACCGGCATCGACTTCGAGTTTGCGCTCGATATTTTTGCAATAAACTGTAATTTTCATTTTATAGAGGCATTTTCGACATCGCGGTCGATATCGTGTGAAGGTTTGTCGGCCTGTATACTTTCTTCGATTTTCGCGAGGGCATAGAAACGGTAAACAGCATCGTGCACCGAGTGTATAAATCCGGGCATACCCATGCGGAAACCACCTTTGAGCACATAAGAGCTGAAGAATCGGAACGGAGGTTCGAGCACCAGCCGCCATGGCCGGTAGCGCTCGCGGCGGCGCATCGACTCGCGGTCGGTATACTGGTTCATCTTGCGCACCGATGTTGCAACACTTTCGTTGGCCAGATGTATGAATGCGAGGTCGGTTCGTTTCTTTGGCACCTTGACCACCGGTCCCTTATGCGAGGGGCGCGAGTGAATCTCGTAGGGCCAGTGAGCACCTACGCGGTTGAAGAAGCGCAGTATGTAGTCGGGATAGTAACAGCGCATCCAAGTGCCCATAAAGTAATTCTTGATAGGAATGAGGAATGCCCTTGGCGAGTTGTCGCGCTCGATTTGGGAATATAGGAATGCGGCAAGGGCGGGTGTTACTATTTCGTCGGCATCGACCACCAATACCCAGTCGTTAGTTGCAGCCTTGATTGCGAAGTCGCGGTATGCCTCGACAATGCGGTGCGGTCCGCGCTCCTTTACAATCACACGAGCACCGTGGCGCTCGGCAATAGCGACAGTATCGTCGGTACTCTCCATGTCCACGACAAGGATCTCGTCGAATCGTTCGAGCGCGGTCAGACAAATGTCGAGGTGCTCGGCGGCATTGTAGGTCTGCACAATGGCAGTAATCTTAGGTCTGCTCATTTCTTTCCTCTCAATCGTTCTTTGATGCGGCGTTTGCGCCATAGTTTAGCTTGTCGGCGGCGATATATGTCCATAAGTTCGTCGGCCAGCGATGGGTCACCGGCGAGCGCGGCATAGTGCCGTACAAGGCATCGCTGCCCGTCCTCGGTATCGAGGGTAGAGCCGAAATTGGCATACAGACGGTGACGGTCGGTAACGCCGAATTCCATTCGGTTGATATCTACAAGGGCGAATTGGTAGCCGTCGCCGTGGCGGCGGAATAGTACATTACCCTGGGTAAAATCCTTGAAGAAAACGCCTTTTTTGTGCAACTCGAGCATAAAGGCCGCCAGGGCCTTGGCTATGGCATCAAAATCACTACGCGATTCGATACCGCGTAGTTCGCTATAGCCTTCGAGCATGGCGCACACATAGTACGATTCTTTGAGCATGCCTCCTGAGGTGTTGATCGCATACCCGGCAGGGCGCGGCGTGGCAATGCCGAGTTCGATCAGGCGCAGCGCGTTTTCATAGGCCCGCCTCGCCTTGGGCTCGCGCATCGCAGCATAAATAAATCCTTTGACAGCACCGGGCACGGCGAATGCCTTGACGCACAGGCCGCGCACCTCGGCAACGACATTGCGACCGCGGTAGATTACTTTTGCATCCGCAGGCAAGCCTTGTGCCGACAAGTCGGCGAGCAGGTTTCCGCAATCAAAGTCTTCATTTGTGACTATCATAGAGGCTCAATATTTTTTTGTAGAAATCTTCATAGCCGAATCGGGCTGCAGCTGTTGTCTTTGCAGCACTACCGAGCCTGCTCCGCAGGGCTTCGTCGTCGACCAGACTCGACACTGCGTTAGCAATAGCCTCGGCATCGCCCGGAGGTATCAACAGCCCGTCGACACCATTGCTTATGATTTCGCGAGGTCCGCCGTTGCCCGTAGCGACAACCGGCACACCCTGCTGCATGAACTCCACCACGGTAAGGCCGAAGGCCTCTCGGGCTATTGTGGGAACAACGCCGATATCAGCCGAAGCCATAAGGGGGAGCGGGTCGGGCATATGGCCATGCCATACAATGCGGTCGGCAACCCCGACCGATGATGCATACCTGCGCAGGGCCACCTCGAAATTTGCCTTGCCCGTACCGGCCACATGCAGGGTGACACCCGGCATCAGCGGCATGGCCTCGATAAGTTTTTCGATACCTTTCTCCGTGGCGAGGCGACCGGCATATACGAGCCGTATCTCGCCGTCGGGTTTCTCTATAGCGGTATCGCAGGTGCGCACAGTCACTGCATTGTGAATCACGCACAGCTTTGACCTGTCGACCTTAGGATTGCCCTCGAGGAAGGCATCGAGGGCCGTCTGCGACACAAATGCAATGCCGTCGACGGCGGCATAGAGGGCAGTAGAGGATGAATCGGCCTTGCCTGGCTTGACAAGGTGTCGTGTCACAACGATGCGTACCTTGTCGGGCCGGCGCATCATCCGCCTGGCACGGACAGCAGTACGGGCATCCTTGAAATTATGCACATGTACCACCGCATCGGGCATCGAATCGAGTACGCGGCTAAGCCTTGAGGCCGATATAAAATCGAACACCCCGCCGAGGGGGAGATGCCCCGGCGTAAAACCGGCTTTGGCAAATGGCATGTCGACAGCGTCGATACCACGCGTAATCACCGCTACGCTGTTACCGTCGGCTTCAAGACGGCGGCAGAGGTCGAGCACATATTGCTCGCCTCCGCCCCATACTTTGTTTGATACCAAATGAATGATATTCATGCAGCTATGATAATGCAATGATGGATTTTGTCTGCCAAGGCAGACTTACCGGGTATTTATACCTCGAGGTCCTGATTTACAATCTCGTGCCAGGGCAGACCGTTGGCAGCCACAGCTTCGAGGAATGGATCGGGATCAAACTCCTCTACGTTGTGTACACCCGGTTTTGCCCACTTGCCGGTAAGGAACATCATAGCGCCGCACATTGCCGGAACACCTGTGGTATAGCTTACGGCCTGCATGCCGGTCTCGCGGTATGCTTCTTCGTGCGAGCAGTTGTTGTAGATGTAATATGTGAGCGGCTTACCCTCTTTGTCGAGGCCTGAGATACGGCAACCGATCGATGTTTCGCCGTGGTAGTTCTCGCCCAGGTCCTGGGGGTTGGGGAGCACAGCCTTGAGGAACTGCAGGGGCACGATTTTGGTGCCGTTATAGTCGATTTCATCAATACGGGCCATGCCGATATCCTGAATCACGCGCAGGTGGGTAAGGTATTCCTGACCGAATGTCATCCAGAAACGGGCACGCTTGATTGTGGGGAAATTGATTACCAGAGATTCCAGCTCTTCGTGATAGAGCAGGTAGGAATCGCGCGGGCCGATATTGGGATATGTGAGAGATTTGTGAATCTCGAGGGGCTTGGTCACCACCCATTTGCCGTCTTCGTAGTAACGGCCGTTCTGGGTAATTTCGCGGATATTGATTTCGGGGTTGAAGTTTGTGGCGAAAGCTTTGCCGTGGTTGCCGGCGTTGCAGTCTACGATATCGAGGTACTCCATTTCCGAGAACCAGTGCTTTGCAGCATAAGCAGTGAACACGCCCGATACACCGGGGTCGAAACCGCAACCGAGAATCGCAGTGAGGCCGGCTTTCTCGAATCGTTCGCGGAATGCCCACTGCCATGAGTATTCGAAGTGAGCTTCGTCTTTAGGCTCGTAGTTGGCAGTATCGAGATAGTTGACACCCGTGCGCAGACAAGCCTCCATGATAGCGAGGTCCTGGTAGGGCAGCGCAACGTTGATTACCATATCGGGGCGGTGACGCTCGAACAGCGCTACCAGCTGGTCTACGCTGTCGGCATCGACAGTATCGGTGGTGATGTTGGATGCGCCTATGGCCTTGGCGAGGGCATCGCATTTAGCCTTGGTGCGAGAGGCAAGGACTATGTCGGTGAAAACTTCCGGATGTTGGGCGCACTTGTGAGCCACAACAGTGCCCACACCTCCGACGCCGATGATAATGACTTTTGACATTTCTATGAATTTAAAAACAAGGGGAACTGCCGACAGGGATAAGGTCTAACCCCGGCGGTCGGGTTCCATTACATTTTTAGTTTTTTCTTATCGAGTGCTATTGATATAAATGTGAATATGCCCAATACGATTGTAAGCAATGTGGTTGTGCCGAGCACAAGGTTTGCCCACGCACCGGCCTGCGCCATAGGCAAGCCATATATACCGAGAGCAAACATCACCGCCCACTGCCACGGGCCGATACCGCCGTTAGAAGGCACGCCCATAGAGATACTGCCGAGGACAAATGTTACCAGCGCAACCTGAATGCCGTAGTCGGCAAGCAGTTGCGAGGTAAAGGGGAAGGCATAGAAGCATACATATGTCTGCAAGAAATAGCTGGCCCATATACCGAGTGTATAGAGCAACCAGCGCCCCTGCCCGGGCATACGCAATATCACTACAAAGCCCTGCCACAGTTCGATGAGCGCTTTCTGAATCTTGAGCAGAACGCGGTTGGCGGTCTTGATTTTTAAAAGGAATATCAGCGCCGCCACGCACAGCACAATCGCACACCACAGCCACGGCGAAGCCAACATACGGCCTATCATGGCATAGCTCTCGCCATTCTCATCAAGGAATCCGAGTATAGCCTTCGAGGCTACCAAAAAGGCCAAAAGGGTAATCAGCAGCACAGCCACAGTATCCGAAAGCCTGTCGGCAACCATCGAGCCGAACACAGTGGTAAATGGGGCATGCTGGCGCTGGGCGATATATCCGCTTCGCCACACCTCGCCCAGTCGCGGAAATACGAGGTTGACGGCATATGTGCCGAAGATGCTGAACACCAACACCTTCGTCGGCGTAGCAACGCCCAAAGCCTTTAACTGTATACCCCAGCGATAGCCACGGAAAACCTGTGCCATAATGGAAAACACAAAGCCGAGAGCTATCCACCTGAAATCGCACTGGTCGCGGATGATAGCTGTCATCTCGTGGAAATCGATGCCGGTAAACAGCAGGTAGCACAGCCCCACACTGATGACCAGGGGGATGACAAACTTCAATATGTTGCCGACTATCGCGCCGGCACCTTTCTTTTCTGCCATGAATAAACTTTATGGTGCAATGTGCAAAATTAAAAACAATTCACCAAATATAAAAAAATCAGGCCATAAAAGTTCAAATCAGTATACTATTATTCCAAGCAATTGTTGTTCCCAGTGTCGTATGGCGTATTGAAAGATACACGTGTATTTCATAAACAGATAGTTGAGCAAATAAATAGTGAGAACTTAAGTGACAATAGTTCGTTAAAAAATTATTCAT
>LUJM01000048.1 GCA_001689415.1 Bacteroidales bacterium M2
CTTAAACCTTGACTTCACATATACCAACCGCAAGGTCACAGTAAGTGCCTTTGGCGGATACGTGAGCGACAGGCACGGCACATCGAGCCGCTATGTCAACAACTACAAGCTCAACGACCTGGTCGAGACGACACTCGCCCGGCCCATGCGCGACCCGGCAGACCGGTCGAAGAGTTTTGAGGCCGGCGCCCACCTGTCGGTAAGCTACGAGATAAACCAAAACAACTCCATATCGGCGATTTGGAAAATAGAGCCGGCCAACACTACCAATCTTCAAAACCAGACCATGCTCACAGGCAGGCCCGGCGAGACGCCCGACACCATCGGCTACGGCAGTCGAGACAAGTCTAAACACATGCTGCGAAACTACGTGGGACTGTTCTACCGTGGCCGTTTCGGCCTATGGAATGTAAACGCCACGGCGACATACAACACCTATTCCAACGACTCCTATTCCGACGTGTGGCGCACCGACGGCTTCAGCCTTACCAACAACCGCCGCAACGGCATGGACTACTTTTGGGGCGGAGCCGACGTGTCGCGCGGCACTAAAAACGGCAAGTGTTTTTTCCAACTGTCCGACATCATGACCTGGGTAAAGTATTCGCAGCACCGTCTGGGCACCGACGAACTCCTGAGCAGCAACAAGACTATAAGGAACACGACCCAACTGACGGCACAGTTCTACCCCTCGCGGAAATTGTCGGTGGGGGTCAATGCCGGTTTCAATGTCGACAAAAACATAGAACACGGCCGATCTGACACTCACGTCACACCGCAGCTCGGCGCATGGATGGCATATTTCCCCAGCCGGAAGGTCATGACCCGGCTCAACTACTCCACATTTACCATGTCGCCCCAGATGGCCCAGCTACAGTCCTACGGCCAGTTCACCGACTCGCTGATATACCGTGTGGGCAACCCCTGGCTGTCGCCTGCAGTGACACACAACGTGGAACTAACCGTGGGGTTATGGAACAAACTCTTTTTTAAAGCATCGTATCGCGGCGTCCACAACTCCATATTCCAGATGGCCGGTGTGGGCGACGGCCTCAGACCCGACAATATCGTAGGGCCGTATATAATCTACGACTACCGCAACGGCCAAAGCGACACATGGCGAGGAGCTGTAAGCTACAACAGCATGTTTGGAAAGCACTGGAACCTCTACGCCGAGGTGTCGGTTTGCCGCAGTTCCGCCTCGCTCGGTGCTGAGAGACATTCACTCGTCGCTCCGGAATATTCATGGGTGGCAACGTATGTAAATCAGAAATATGATTTGCAACTCACGCTCAGTTCGAGTCTCAACAGCCCAACCTCCGTTATGCCCCAGCAATATTATAAGGGTCTCTCCGACAGGTATGCCTTCGGCGGTCGCAAGGGATTCTTCAATAGCGCACTAATGATTTACTGGGTCTATTACCTACCCTTACACATAGCCGACGGCAATACGAGGAGTATCTTTACTTCGCCCGGACTTGACAAGACCGTTTGGTATGACAACCAGTCGAGAATCAACAACTATTTCGAGGTCTCGGTGGTATATCGCATACAGGGCGGCAAAAGCGTCAAGAAATATAAGAACGAGTTCAAGACTGTGGAATAAATCAGAAGGTTAAGTTTCGCAAGCGTATCAATGCCCCGGTGTATCAAATTCATCCGTCAGAAGGACTCTATGGACTGCGGCGTGGCTGCTCTGGCCATGGCCACGCAGTGGTTCGGCAGGGAATATCCGCGCGATGTGCTCGAGGCGGCATGCCGCCCCACCAAGCAGGGGGTGAACCTGAGGGCCATAGCCGAGACAGCCGACGGCATCGGCCTCCGCTCCAGAGCCATGAGAATGGGCGTCGACGACCTCGCTGCCCTGACCACGCCCTGTATATTGCACTGGAACCAGACGCACTTCGTGCTACTCTACGGTTACAGGTGTGGCAAGTTCCTCGTCGCCGACCCGGCAAAGGGACTGGTAAAATACACCCCCGGCGAACTGGCCGACCACTGGGTGTCGACATGCTCGAACGGCGTTGACCGCGGTATCGGGCTGGTGCTCGAGCGCACGCCCGATTTCGGGCATCATATCGAGGCGGCAGGGGGCGAAAAGCGGTCGTTGAGGTTCTTGCTGCGATATATGAGGCAGTACCGACGCTATTTCGTGCAGATACTCTTGGGTATGGCCCTTGGCAGTGTGCTGCAGTTGGCAATGCCATTTCTCACGCAGTGGATTGTTGATTTCGGCATCAACCGCCGTGATATCGGATTTATATGGCTTGTGCTCCTTGGCGAGGTGATGATTGTAACAGGCCGAACGGCCACCGACTTTATCCGCCGCTGGCTGTTGCTGCATATATCGATGAGAATCAACGTGTCGCTGGTGAGCGACTTCTTTATCAAGCTGTTGAGGTTGCCGATGTCGTTTTTCGACACCAAGCTTATGGGCGACCTGCTGCAGCGCATCGGCGACCACCAGAGGGTGCAGTCGTTTCTCACCGGGCAGGTGTTGGGCATAGTGTTCTCTATTATCAGTTTCGCGGTTTTCGGCTTTGTGCTCTTTGTGTACGACAAGCTGATATTCGCGGTCTTCCTTGCCGGCAGCATCGCCTACGGGGCATGGATAGCGGTGTTCCTGAGCCGACGTCGCACACTCGACTACGAGCTATTCGAGCAAGAGGCCAAGAATCAGAACAAGACCTACCAGTTTATCACCTCGATGCAGGAGATAAAGCTGCAGGACTGCGAGCAGCGTCGCCGCTGGGAATGGGAAGACACCCAGGCCGACCTTTTCGAGGTGGAAATGAAGGCTATGAAGCTGCAGCAGACCCGCGAGGCCGGGTCGATCTTTATCAACGAGGTAAAGAATATCATCATCACCGTAGTGGCCGCCACGGCGGTAATAGAGGGGTCGATGACCCTCGGTGCCATGTTGGCGGTGCAATACATCATAGGGCAGCTCAACTCGCCGGTGTCGCAGCTGATGACATTTGTATACTCGCTTCAGGATGTGAAGATATCGCTCGAACGTATCAACGAGATACACCAGGGCCGCAACGAGGAAGACGGCGGCGAGCGGCGCGAAGCTTTTGGCTCGGATATGTCGATATGCCTCGATAATGTAGGCTTTCGATACGACCCTCATGCCCTTGCCAAGACTATCGACGGAGTGTCGGTAAGGATTCCCGGCGGCAAGGTTACGGCTATCGTGGGAGCGTCGGGCAGCGGCAAGACCACGCTGGTAAAACTGATGCTGGGATACTACCCTGTTGCCGAGGGGGCTATCTACATTGCCGAGCACGATATCGCCGACTACAGCCTCAAGTGGTGGCGCCGACAGTGCGGCGTGGTGATGCAGGACGGCGTTATTTTCTCGGAGTCGATAGCACGCAACATCGCCGTTGGCGACAGCGACATCGATACCGCCCGAATGGAAGAAGCCGCAAGGATTGCCAACATCCACGACGATATAATGCGTATGCCGTTGAAATACAACACCATGATAGGCCGCGACGGCGTAGGGCTAAGCCAGGGCCAGAGGCAGCGCATACTCATAGCGAGAGCGGTATATAAGGCCCCGCGGTATATATTCCTCGACGAGGCCACCAATGCCCTCGATGCCAAAAACGAGCGAGTGATTGTAGAAAACCTCGGGCGCTTCTACCAGGGTCGCACCGTCGTTGTGGTGGCCCACAGGCTGTCGACGGTAAAGGATGCAGACCTGATTATAGTAGTCGACGGCGGCAAGATTGCCGAGACCGGCGACCATGCATCGCTTATCGCTCGCAGGGGGGTATACTACCGGCTGGTGAAGAACCAGCTCGAACTCGGCAATTAAGCTATCAATATACTCACGTACCATACATTACAAGCTATTATGCCAACGAATCACAACGACCATACCGAGCGGCCCGACCGCATAGAGCTCCGCTCGGAAAAGGTGCGAAAACTTATCGGCGAGATACCTCCGGCGCTTGTGCGCTGGGGCATAGGGGTGATTATAGGCATCTTTGCCGCCCTGGCAGCCGCATTGTGCCTTATCCCCTACCCTTACTCGGGCGGCGAGTCGATTCTCGCCCACCTGCTGCAATCGCTCATCGGGTGAGATGACGCAGTGTCGTTGATAAATTTTGGATTTAGCAAAATTTTATATAAATTTGCAGCGACCTTAAAACGAGGAAAAAATGACATTTGAATACGACTATCTTGTGATAGGATCAGGTATTGCCGGCATGAGTTTTGCCCTAAAGGTAGCCGGCAAGGGGTCGCGTGTGGCATTGATATGCAAAACGACTCTCGACGAGGCAAATACGGCCCTCGCCCAAGGCGGCGTGGCGTCGGTAACAAATCTCGAAGTAGACGATTTCGACAAACATATCCACGACACCATGGTCGCCGGCGACTGGCTCAGCGACCCCAAGGCGGTAGAAACCGTGGTAAAGGGTGCTCCGGAACAAATACGCCAGCTTGTAGGCTGGGGTGTCAACTTCGACAAGAAAGA
Source organism: Bacteroidales bacterium M2 (assembly GCA_001689415.1). GTDB lineage: Bacteria > Bacteroidota > Bacteroidia > Bacteroidales > Muribaculaceae > CAG-873. The sequence continues at coordinate 4,490 of LUJM01000048.1, forward strand.
AAACGGCGACTACGACCTGCACCGCGAGGGCGGTCACAGCGAATTCCGCATACTTCACCATGCCGACAACACCGGCTTTGAAATACAGCAGAGCCTCAACGAAGCTGTGAGGTCGAACCCCAATATCGACATCTACGAGAACCGCTTTGCTATCGAGATTATCACCCAGCACCACCTTGGCAAGATAGTGACCCGCCGCACTCCGGACATCACCTGCTACGGCGCGTATGTGCTTGATGTAGCCTCTGGCAATGTAGATACTTTCCTGTCGAAAATCACAGTCATGGCCACCGGCGGCGTTGGAGCAGTATATCAGACCACTACCAACCCTCTCGTTGCTACCGGCGACGGCATTGCCATGGTATACCGCGCCAAGGGCACTGTGAGCGATATGGAGTTTATCCAGTTCCACCCGACAGCGCTATTCCACCCGGGCGACCGTCCGTCGTTTCTTATCACCGAGGCCATGCGCGGCTACGGAGCGGTATTGCGCAATCTCAAGGGCGAGGAGTTTATGCATAAGTACGACCCGCGCCTGTCGCTTGCGCCGCGCGATATCGTGGCAAGGGCTATCGACTCGGAGATGAAGCTCAACGGCGACGACCATGTGTACCTCGATGTGACTCACAAAGACCCCGAGGAAACCAAAAAGCACTTCCCCAACATCTATGCCAAGTGCCTGACACTGGGCATAGATATCACCAAAGACTATATCCCCGTGGCCCCGGCTGCCCACTATCTTTGCGGCGGTATACGCGTCGACCTCAACGGCGAGTCGTCGATACGTCACCTCTACGCACTGGGCGAGTGTTCGTGCACCGGTCTTCACGGCGGTAACCGTCTGGCATCCAACTCCTTGATAGAAGCTGTGGTATATGCCGACTCGGCAGCAAAACATGCCGCAAAAGAGCTTCCGCATATCAATCTGCGTACCGACGTACCGGCATGGAACGACGAAGGCACGAGCCACAACGAAGAAATGGTGCTGATAACCCAGAGTATTCGCGAGGTAAACCAGATTATGGGTGTATATGTGGGTATCGTTCGATCGAACCTTCGCCTCGACCGCGCTTGGAACCGTCTCGACATCCTCTACGAAGAGACCGAACGCTTGTTTAAAAGCTCGAAAGCATCGCGCGAAATCTGCGAGCTTCGCAATATCATCAATGTGGGCTACCTGATTATGCGCCAGGCAAAAGAGCGTCGGGAATCACGCGGCCTGCACTATACTATCGATTACCCGCCACACGAGCAACAGAAGAATCTGTAAATAAATGGCGGAGTAATGATACTATGGCAGATGCTTTTGGGTATTTTAACATAATTATATTTTGAAAGTTATAAAAAATTATATAATTTTGCAATCGTAATACGGCCAAATATAGGTACTCAGTACTGATTGGTCGCAAATACAAGAAAGCAAATACAGGCGATGATACTTCGCCGAAAAGATAAATAGTGAATGATTTTTTAAAACATCATGGACATTAAATAGTTGTTTTATAGATAATTGTGTATTAGAAACAGGGCGTCGCGATGACGCCCTGTTTTTCTATATATACTGTCAACAAAAAGGAGCAAGCCGAAAATGTGAAAGTAATGTAGACCGGGAAATTTCTCCGATTGTAATCTCATTGCACCACTTCACTACAACTTACGAAACATCAGCATACAAAAGATTTACACTACAAATAAACTGTGTTGTAATCTCGTTAAATTACGAAATTTTTCACTAACTTTGTAACCTAAAGCGTTTCGCTGACAAAGACCACCCATAATGTAAGAGAAATCTTATATACGATATAACAGAATTCCCTGGAGACGCAAAGGTTTGGTCACCTGTCAGCCTACTTGGGGGTTCTTGAATTAATTATGTCAAAAGTCATTAAATTTATTGACCTTTTTGCTGGTATCGGAGGAATTCGCACGGGGTTGTCTCAGGCAATCTCGGAAGCAGGCTATACACCTCAATGTGTTATGACCTCCGAAATCAAATCCTATGCTATTAAGGTCTTAAAAGATAACTATGACCATGATAATTTAGTCGGAGATATTACGCAAGTAGAAGCGACAGATATCCCGGATTTTGATATATTGTGTGCTGGATTTCCATGTCAGGCGTTTTCTTCAGCAGGAAAAAGACAAGGCTTTGCAGATACAAGGGGAACTCTTTTTTTTGAAGTTGAAAGAATATTAAAGCATAAGAAACCTATTGGTTTTATACTTGAAAATGTTGAGGGACTTGTTAACCATGATGGAGGAAGAACTCTTAATGTTATTACGTCCAAACTAATAGATCTTGGTTATAAAATTGATTTTAAGGTTCTAAATTCAGCTGAGTTTGGCGTTCCTCAAGAGCGTAAGAGGATTTATATTGTCGGTAGTCTTATTAAAAAACCGGAATTGTCCGATTTTAAGTTATCAAGGAAAACTGTCGGCGATATCCTTCAATCAGGTCAGCCAACTTTACATACTCCATTTATAAAATGCTTATTAGAGCATTTTTCTATAGAAGACTTATACGGTAAGTCTATTAAAGATAAAAGAGGTGGAGAAACCAATATACACAGTTGGGATTTGGAAATTAAAGGACCTGTAAGTCAAGAACAGAAAAACCTTCTAAATCTCATACTTAGAGAGAGGAGGAAGAAGAAATGGGCGGAACTAATCGGTATAGAATGGATGGACGGAATGCCACTTACATACGAGCATATCTATTCTTTCTATTCTCATCCTAATCTTCAAAATATGCTTGATGACCTTACTCTAAAAGGTTATCTTAAATATGAACATCCTAAAAGAAAGATTACTGTTACTAATTTATTTGGAACACAAACAACTCAACGACAACAAGACACATCATTACCCAAGGGCTATAACATAGTAGCCGGAAAATTGAGTTTTGAGATTAATAAAATTTTGGGACCAACCGAAATTGCCCCCACGTTAGTAGCTATGGATATGCAGAAAATATATGTATCAGATAACGGAGGGCTTCGGCGATTGACCTTACGTGAAGGGCTAAGACTGTTTGGCTATCCAGAGACTATGAAACTTAATGTATCTGAAAAGGACGGATTTGATTTACTTGGGAACACAGTAGTAGTCCCAGTTATTAAAGCTGTCGCTAATAAATTATTAAATGCGATAAATCTTTGCTGAAATGGATAAGATTCAACTTACAGCGGAACAAGTTTTTGACCGACTTCTTAACGTTGATAAAATTAAAACCGTAGAAGGACAAATTCGGTTCTTTCTCGGGGATGTCGATATAATAGTACGTCAAAAAGATGTTGTTGGCAATATTATTCAAGAGTGGCTTGAAGGATGGCTTAAAAAAAATAATGTCGCTTTTGACACCAATCCGAATACACAAATGCCCCCGGATATTTTCTTAAATCCAGCAGACCATACAAAGGATCTATTGGAGGTCAAAGCCTTTAACTATTCTGCTTCTCCAGGTTTTGATATAGCAGATTTTAAAGCTTATGCACGGGAAATTATCACTTCTCCGTATATGCTTCACACAAAATACATTATCTTTGGATATAGTATGTCAAACGAAGGTATTGTCACAATAAAAGACCTTTGGTTAAAGAATGTGTGGGAGATATGTAGGTCTATGGATGGTTGGCCTCTAAATGTTCAGTATAAGAACAAAGTAATTCATAAGATTAGACCTGCTAAATGGTTCGGAACGAGATCCCGTTATCCAATGTTTCAAAGTATGGAACATTACCTTTCCGCCATAGAAGAAACTCTTTTTGGATACCACGACACCCATGATCTCTCTGTTGGTTGGCGAAAGAAGGTAATTGAAGCATATCGCAATTTCTATGGAGAAAATATAAAGATTCCTCGCTGGGAAGATTTGGATGAAATGTATCGTCCTCCAGTAAAGGATAAAAACCGCAAAAATAGTAATACATGACGTCTGTTCACGCAGATATAACAGAAAACCTCATATGGCATGAGTTTGCATTAGCGTTTTGTTATAATAAGAAAATTCGGTATTATACAGACCGTCATCGGAAGCTCAATAGAGTATCTAATTGGATTGTTATTTTACTCACAACAGCTTCATCTATTACGTTTTGGTCAAGTAATGGATATGCTATACTCGCTGCTATATTAGCAACAATTGCAGCATTGGCAACTATACTCAAAGAATTACTGCCAATTTTTCAACAATCAGATGACGAGTTAATTGAGTTAGATAAAATTGCTTCATTTTATGCTAAATAGGGATACTCAGTTAATCGCCAA
>LUJM01000049.1 GCA_001689415.1 Bacteroidales bacterium M2
CTTAAGTAAACAGCATTGTGCCGCGACCCGGCGGGGGGCTTTGATACCGTGGCGGGTGTCGCTGATTGGCGATTTTTTACTAATTTTGCACTCGATTTGCATATGTCTCATTTCGTATCATTCCATCGATGCAATTTAGGATTATATTAGCTATTTTAGTATTGTGTGTTGCCTGCAATGACCGAGTCGGCAACAGCGAGCTCGTACAGGCCGATGCCATTATGGAGTCGGCTCCCGATAGTGCAATGTCGATATTGGTCAAAGTCGACACTGCCGCCTTGTCGCAATTCGACAAGGCCTACTACAGTCTGCTCTATAGCCAGGCCCAAATCAAGACTTGGGTCATACTCGACTCGGACAGTTTATTTCGCACAGCTTACGAAGCCTTTCGCGACCACCCCGATGACGACCTGCGCCGCCGCGCATATTTCTATAATGCTCAGATAGAGTTCAACCGAGGAGAGCTTCAATCGGCAATGAGCGATGTACTGACAGCCTACGAAATCGCTAAGTCCGAGGAAAATGACTACTGGATTGCCAAAAGCGCCGAGATGATTGGTGATATATTTACAAGTTCGTACAACTATTCTCAATCAGAAAAATATCGTCTCGAGGCCGTACGATGCTATAAAAGTGCTGGGCGTGAAAACTCGCACCGCTATGCCCTATGCGATTTGGTAGTGAATTACTCTAACCAGACTCTAACAGAAAAGGGATTAAACTTAGCTGATAGCTTGAAACGAGTGCTTGAAAGTGAGCAGCCTATTGATTCTGCGCTAATGGGGTATTTGTTGGATTCTGCATTGCCTTCATATTTCACCAATAATCGGCATGAAGAAATAATTGAAGCTTATGATAATTATTTAAAGAATTTCTATGGAAATAAGGGAGATACACAAGGCTATGTGTTTTTAAGCCATGTCTATCAGGAGCAAAGTGAAAGCTCTCGCTCAAAAGAGATGCTTGGAGATGCTTTCAAACAAGCCAAAGACGAGCATGATATACTTTTTGCATTATATGCCCAATATTATCAGGCATGTAATAATGGTGATTATCAGTTAGCGGTATCACTTTGCGATTCCATACTTTATTACGATGCCCGAATAGTTGAAAACGCAGCAAAAGAGTCTGTAACAGTAGTACAACGTGATTTCTATAATAGTAAGGTTCAGTTGGAGAAAAAGAAGTCAAAAGCTTTGACAGTATTGCTTATTGTTTCATTTCTCGTGGTTGTGTTGATTATTTCTCTTTTTGTGATAATATATCGATTGAGACTGAATGCAAAAAACGCCGAAATAGAAAGCCTGATGTCCGACTTTAGCTATTTGAAGAGAAATGTTGAAAAGGTGAGTGAGGAAAACAGCACACTTTACGACAAACTCTCGTCGTCGACCAGCACGCTTTCTCAACTCCGGCAGCAACTCGAAGATAAGGCGCGAAATGAAATGAGACATGAGATGATTGTCGAACAATTGTTTCATGATAAATGGTCTACATTTAATAAGCTCTGCAATGATTATTTTGAAATGATTGAGTCAGGACAGAAGCCCGACAGGATAGTAAAAGATATCGAGCACGAGTTGAAGGAACTAAATACGCCTAAAAATATCAGGACTATTGAGATGTCGGTAGATGAGTATCTCGGCGGAATTATGACAATGCTGAGAAACGAGTTGCCGGACTTTAAGGAGAAGGACATTAAATTTATAGTGTTTGTTATCGCAGGTTTTTCTGTTCGTGCAATATGTCTGATAATGGAAATTAAATATAAAAATTACTATCTGATCAAGTCGCGTCTTACTCGGAGAATAGTAGAATCGGAAGCTCCTCATAAGAGTTTGTTCCTTGAAAAGCTCGGTAAATAGTTGATACTTAGGTTGTTTTTAGCCTTGTATTTCATGTTGAATTATTTGACTCATCTAACAGTTTGTTTATCAATGTATTATGAAATGAGGCAAAAATTTATTTTCCTCACGGTGCAACATGTTGAATAATAGTTAGTTAGTGCGATATGTGAGGCAAAATTAGGTGCTCAAATATTTGATTTACTTGTGTCGGCTATGCTAATTTTGCATACTGAAACCAATTCAAATCACATTATATGAAGATAACCAAATTTCTTATCCCTTTAATTATGGCGTATACTATTGCTGTTTCGGCAAACGCGCAGAATCAATTGTCCACGCCTTATATTAGCATAAATCCAAGTAAATCACAAGAACAAAAAGCCAGCCGCCCCAAAGCCCCCTCGCTTCAGCGTATCACTTGCGCTTACGACGGAGAATACCTCGTATTTGACTTTGTATTGCCGGAGGGGCAGTGCGAGCTTACCGTGCGCAGCATTGATAACACCAATGTCGTATGTGAAACCTTCGATTCCAACGACCTTGTAGCCGAAGTATTCGTCGGCGAACTGTCGGACTGCGAAATCGAGCTTACAACACAAAAGGGCAATACATATAGTGGAACACTCTATGTAGGCAATGAGTAAATAAAATCAATCTAAACCATCAAAACAATTTTTATGAAAAAACTATTACATCTATTGCTTGTCGTAGTTCTTCTTAGTTCTTGCTCGAACTACGACGAACCCTTGGAGACTATTGTTCCCGAACAACCTCAATCGGTGAACATACACACTATTCCTGTCGATAGTGCACTTTCCTTCCTCAGCGACTTCTTGGCCGCAGAGGGCGATGTTGATTCTCGCGCTGACAGGATGAAAAGTATCAGCTCGGTTAAGACCGTGCGCTACGACATGGTCGGCAGTCGTTCGGGCGATGACAGTCTTAAATGTGAGAACCTCTTGTATGTTGCCAATTTTGCCAACAACGAGGGTTATGCTGTCATGGCTGCCGACGACCGTTTAAGCGCAAGAGTAATAGCAGTCACAGACCAAGGTTATATCGACGATAAACAAATTTACAAGGCATCGGAGTGGTATCGCCGTTCTCAAAGGCCTATTTTTGAGGGGTATCCTACTACCGGCCCAGGTTTCTTTACTTTGGAAGAATATGGAGATGAGCTATTTATAAACCCCAATACTGTAGATTTTTTTATTGAGAGTGAGAATGATACACTCGTCGGTAACTTTGCTCTCGACCCAGATGATAAAGTCATTTTACCCGAAATATTAGAGGAAAATAATCCCGAAGATGATGTGCCATTCGTTCGTGTAGTTGATTTTGCAATCAACGATGTTAATAATAACCCCGGAAATCGACTTGGCAACAGTAGTGATGATGAATATACTGTAATTGGCAACAATGGTGGAACTCCGGGAGAAGTTAAGGAAACAAGGAGTGTGAGATCTGTGCGAGCTTCAGATGTTTTGCTTTATGAATTAGCTCTATGGCGACAAGAGAAACCGTTTAACGACTTATATCCGGAGCGGCGATTAGCTATTTTGTTTGGACATAAGAAAAAGGCTCCTGCTGGGTGTTTCCCTTTAGCTATTGCTAAAGTACTTACGCATTTTGAATATCCCAAGAATTATTCTTTTAATGGTGTAAATATTGACTGGGAAGAACTAAAAACGAGTTTTAACTCTGAGTTAGGAAAATTAATGGCTTCACACTTGCTTTATTCAATAGCAGAAGGCTGTAAAAGTTGGTACTTCTATCAAGGAACTTTTACGTTCCCGCATAAAGCGGCTAATTATATGCGGTTTTTAGGATTCCAGAATGTTAAAAGCTATGAGTATACTTTTAAGCGAGCTACTGATATGATTGACAAAGGCAATCCAGTGATTATCTCGTCTATACCTGAGAAATTTAATATAACTAAATCCCATTGCTGGAACATTGACGGTTACAAGGTAAAGGAAGTGAAGATAAAAAAGGATTGGTATCAAGGAAATAAAATTGTTCACACCGAGACCAAAGTTTATACTTATGATATGGTACATTGTGATTTTGGTTGGAAAGGTAATCATAATGGTTATTATATCTCAGGTATATTCAATTCGAAAAACAAGAACAATGAGATAGACAGGTATAGTGTTGGTGAAGATTTCAATTATAAATATAACACTAAAGTTATCCTCTATGACATTCCTTAAAACCGGGCTAATTGTCAAAATGCTATTGATAGCGCTTATGGTTGCATTGCAATCTTGCATCCCCGAAGATAATCATGGTTATCCTAAAAAAGTTACATTCGCTAAAGCCGGTGGGGTAATAGTTTTAAACGGCGAAGAACCGTATATGACTTTTGATATTAGAGATGACCAGGGTGATTATGTCCTGAGTAATGAACAAATCAAAGATGGCGAGTTTGTCGACAGTATAACTGCTCATATGCAATGGTTGACGGTAAAGAAAAAAGTATTAGAACCTAAATTGATAATTATAGCTGATTCATTAGAGGGCGATAAAGATAGAGAGTTAAAGATACATCTTGATTTTGGCAATTCATGGGGCGAAATCAAAGTCAAGCAAAAAGCCTGATAAATGGTGTATGGCATAAGTAATGAATAAGCAATACAATTTAATCAACAATAGTTCGTTAAAAAATTATTCAT
>LUJM01000050.1 GCA_001689415.1 Bacteroidales bacterium M2
AAATGCACCGTCTATCTCCAGTTCAATCCCGAAAAACAGCGTCCGACAACATCACTCAACGACCCTCGCGTCAAGGTCGCGGAGGAGTCAAAGACACAAAAGGCGGTCAACAATGACGGGCTGACTAATGAGGCTACCAAGCATGTGGCCGAACCGCTCCAGAAATACCAGACCGCGCCGAAAGACGAAAATCAGGCTAAACAGCAGCGCAAGCCCAAAGGACCGAAGCTGTAACCAAAATCCGCTGAAATGACATAAGGGAGGTCCGGAACTCCCGATGTCGTTACCGCAAAAACCACTATCTCCAAAATAATCCATCCGATAAAATTCATAAATATGAAACAGAAAAATCTTATAACAGTCGTGACCGACCACGAACTCACGGCTGACACCATCGCCAGAGCTATCGGCGCAAACGAAAAACACGAAGGCTACTACCTTGGCAACGGCTATGCCGTGACATGGACAAACGGCGGGGTCATCGAGGCTACCTTCTCCCCGTCGGAAAATTTCGTGCTCTCCACGACAATGAACAGCCGACAGGTGTATGCCCACAACTTCAAATTCGCCATGCGCGACTATGATGAGCTGGTCGGCTACAAGAAAACCGAACAGGACAGGAAACAGCTCGCCACAATCAAAGCACTCTGGGGAATGAGCCACACGATCGTCAACGCCATGTCGCCTGAGAGATACGGCGATTTCGATTTCCTTAACCTCTACTATTTCATCGCCGTTCCGGTGGCAGTGCGCAGGGCATGGCTCCCCATTCTCACAAAGGGGGCAATCCGTCACGGAGTGATCCACGGACCGCAGAACCGCAGGGAATACGAGGATTGGCTCGACAATGAGATTTACAACCGTCTGGTGGAGAAGTCACAGGAGGACACGGAACTCAAAGGTGCTTATGTCATGGAGGAAATGCCCGTGGAGGTGGCAGCTGCCCAAGCTGAAAGCATCGGTATTGAACCGTCCGAAGTTGGTGCTGTTCTCACAGTGGACAAAAATGCCATGCGCATAACCGACAGCCAGCCGCTTCTCAATATGCCGCAGATACTCCTTAATGCCGCGGTTGAGCTGGACTTCGACCACATAAAGACAATGCAGACCGCCTACGCCCTATACGCGAAGAAACTTATCTCCTATCCGTTCACGGTGCAGAACACCATTCCTTTCGGCGTGTGGAAACTGATGCTCCGAAACAAGAAAAATCTTCGCTACAACAGCAAGTGGGGCAAAGAGGCCAGACGAATCCGTATGCCGCGCCGCCACAACTTCAAGATGGGAGAAAACGTATATAACGGCTTCGGCGTCATAACCACAGGACTCCACCCCACCGACCTCAGCCGCGACGAGGAAAAACTCTACAATCTGATTGTGAAAAGCGTGATTGACGCTTTCGCATAACCGACACACAAGCTCTGAACCGCTTGATCCATACACAAATTAACACCAATTATCCCGCCCGATTCCGATTTATTTGTTAACTTTGCACTCAATTCAACGTCATAATGTTTTTGTTTCAAATTTATGACTTGGATTTAGTGGTTGGACATCGGGAGGGATACCCGGTGTCCTTTTCTTATATCCCATTGAAAGACTCATAGGACGCCGGCAAACCACTATTCCAAGAACCCGATGAAACAAGATGTTGAATTACGGGAGATGGACGGCTACCGCGTCTATCTTCTGGGTCATCTGCGTGACCATTATTTTCCCCAGTACACCAATAAAAAATTTGTGGATGCCCGTGTTGACGAGGCATACGACACGTTTGTAACCCTGCGCCTTGAAGGTCATGATCCGGTTATTGCACAGGAAATGGCGATGCGCACACTCCTTGCCGGACTGTATGTGTCACGCTATGACATTGTTTACAGCGTCGTAGAGGAAAGCCTGTGGACACGGCTGCCTGAAGAATACTGGCCCGATTTCGCCGTGCATCTGCTTACAAAGAAAAGCGTGCATGACATTCTTGACCGCTATGAGGTCAACGGCGATTTCCTTGACCGCGAAACGCACCAGCCGATGCTGACCGAACTGTTGGGAGAAATATCCGAAATACTTGACGGCTATGAGTTATAACCGGCTCCAGACAATGCGTGACAATATCAATGCCATAAGGCTTGTCCTGCGCCTTGATGTTGAACATCGCAACGCAGAAAATGCCCTTGAACGGGAGATACTGCGCAAGTATGCCGGGTTCGGAGGCTTGAAATGTATCTTGCAGGACGCCAACGAACTTGCCGATGCCGCCAAGTGGAGTAAGAGCGACATTGAGCTGTTTGCTCCGACGGTTGAACTGCGCCGTCTTATTCACGACTATTCAAAGGATGACCGGGAGTTTGCCGCATACATGGACTCTCTGAAAGCGTCCGTACTGACGGCTTTCTATACTCCTGCGCCTGTCATTGATGCGCTTGCCACTTCATTGCGTGAAAGAGGTGTTAAGATTAAAAAGTTCCTTGAACCGTCTGCCGGGCAAGGTGCTTTCATCGACTCCTTTCTGAAAAATGAGAATTATCCCGGTGCTGAAACACTCGTCTTTGAGAAAGACTTGCTTACAGGCAAGATTCTATCTGCCCTGCATCCGTCTATCTCCACCGAAATAAAAGGTTTTGAGCGGATTGACCCTGATTTTGAGGATTATTTTGATGTGGCTGCATCAAATATCCCTTTCGGTGACTTTGCGGTTGCTGACCCTCGATATGCCACAAGCAAGGAAATCGCTTACCGTCAGTCAACAAAGGCAATCCACAATTATTTCTTTCTCAAAGCTCTGGACTCTGTGCACGAGGGTGGTATTGTGGCTTTTATCACATCGCAGGGTGTGATGAACGCTGCCAGCCCCTTTGTGCGCATGGAGCTGATGCGACGCTCTGACCTTGTGGGAGCGGTACGATTGCCAAACAACACTTTTTCCGATAACGCTGGAACGGATACAGGCTCAGACTTGATTATCCTGCAAAAGCATACGGATAAGAAAGCGTTGTCGGCAGATGAGGAATTCTTTATCCAGTCAATCGTTGACCGTGACACGAAAGCACCGACCAACAAATATTTTGCAGCTTATCCGCAGAATATCATCTGCACCGAGGCGAAAATCGGCACTGACCCATACGGCAAACCGGCTATCATATACAAACATGAGGGCGGTGTCTATGGTATAGCGAGAGATTTGCGCGATGCTTTGGAAGATTCTTTGCGTCTGCGTCTGAACCTTGATTTATATAACAACCACGGTATAAAACCGCCCACGCCAGACCCCGCAACACCGACACCTGCGCCCAAGCCCAAAGTCACAAAAGTCGCAGAAACTCCGTTGATGACGCAATACAAGGAGATGAAGAAACGACACCCGGACGCAATATTGATGTTCCGTGTGGGCGACTTCTATGAGATGATGGGTGTTGATGCGGTCAAGGCTTCTGAAATACTCGGCATAACCCTTACGCGCCGACGCAACGGCAAAGCAGGAAGCATTGAACTTGCTGGTTTTCCGCATCATGCCCTCGACACCTATCTCCCCAAGCTCGTAAGAGCCGGGCAACGTGTGGCTATCTGTGAGCAGCTTGAAGATCCGAAGCAGAAACAAAATGAAGAATACAAGCCAACGGAGATAATAACGCCACCGCCGACGGTTGAGCCAAAGCCGGATCCCGCCCCTGTTGAACGACCAGCACCGGAAGTCAAGCCACAACCGCAGGAGATTGAAACTGACGGTGGACCCGACTTCAACGATAATCCCGACCCGCGTCTGTTCGCCTACAATCTTTTCGGAGAGTTGGAGCCGTTGGAGAAACCGAAGCGTCAGCCACGCCAGCCAAAGACTGATGAAGATAAGCCGAAACCCACACCGAAAATTGAAATTTCAGATGCTACCGCCAAGAAATTCCGCCCGCTATCTGAAAAGGAGTTGGAATTTTACGGCTCTCTGAACTGGGAGGACAATCCGCCCATCAACGGCTTCTATGAAACGATGATGAGCATCGCCCACCGCCAGATGGCGGAAATGGAGGCTGAACGACAGGCGGCGGAAGCTACCAAGAAAGAGATAATCACGGAGAACGGCACTGTCATCGAAAAAACAGAGGGTTATTTTGTTCCTCAGCCAAGAGTGGCTAAAGTGGAAAAGCCGGAACCCGTCGAGCGTGATATGTCGCCCCGCAAGTTTTCCGAGGACATTCAGCATTTCCACCAGAACGGCTCAATGGTCGTGGACAACGGTCAGGTCGGCTTTCTTTCAGAGGTTCGCAAGAATGGTGCTACATTCACTCCGCTCCCAATCAAGCCGGAGCAGGAGAAACGCGCCATGCTCTATATTACCCTGTCGGAAACATATCAGCAACTCTATCACTATGAGGCTGAAACGCATGAGGCTTCAACCGAGTTGCGTCAGCATCTGAATGACTATTATGATGAGTTCGTGGACAGATACGGCAACCTCAACGAAAAGCAGAACGCCAAGTTTATCCTTATGGACGCCAACGGCCGTGACGCACTCGCGTTGGAACGTGGCGAGAACGGGCATTTTGTCAAGGCTGATATATTCGACCACCCGGTAGCCTTCGCCGTTGACGAGGTTACATCGGTTGACACTCCGATGGAAGCGTTATCAGCGTCGCTCAATAAATATGGAGAGGTCAACCTCGAATATATGGGCAGTCTTGTAGATATGGAGCAGGACGCGATGATTGACAGCCTCGCCGGACACATCTTCTACAATCCGTTGGTTGCGAACTATGAGATTGCCGACCGCTTCATCGCAGGAAACGTGGTGCAGAAAGCCGAGGAGGTCAAGGCGTGGATTGACCGCGAGGAAGCCCGCATCAAGGACTTTCCCGGTTATGACGTTGTTGAGCCGTTCATCGCTTTGTCGAAAGAGTCACTGAAAGCGTTGGAGGAAGCGACACCGCGCCGCATTACCTTTGACGAACTTGATTTCAACTTCGGCGAGAGATGGATACCGACAGGCATATACTCCGCTTACATGAGTAACCTCTACGGTACTGAGGTGAAAATCGTATATGCACCGTCAATGGACGAGTATTCAGTTGATGCCCGACATAAGAACATGAAGATATGGGAGGAATTTTGTGTCAGAGGTCATTATCGCACATACGACGGTATGAACTTGTTGAAACACGCCCTGCACAACACTGTGCCGGAAATCAAGAAGTGTATCGGTCAGGATGAGAACGGACACGACATAAAAGTGCCAGATGCCGAGGCAATCCAGTTGGCAAACACCAAGATTGATGAGATACGTAATGGCTTTACCGAATGGCTGGAAGCTCAGTCGCCGGAGTTCAAGGAGCAGCTTGTGGATATGTATAACCGAAAGTTCAACTGTTTCGTGCGTCCGCATTACGACGGGTCACACCAGACATTCCCCGCCATCAACATGAAGCTGTTGGGTGAGCGTTGCAATGTCAAGTCAATATACCAGTCGCAGAAGGACTGCGTTTGGATGCTCAAGCAGAACGGCGGCGGAATATGCGACCATGAGGTAGGAACCGGTAAGACGCTGATAATGTGCATGGCAGCGCATGAGATGAAGCGATTGGGTTTGGCTCACAAACCGATGATTATCGGACTGAAAGCCAATGTAGCCGACATCGCCATGACTTATCAGGCGGCATATCCCAATGCCCGTATCCTCTTTGCCGATGCCAAGAGTTTTGAGGCGAAGAACCGCGTCAATTTCTTCAATCAGATAAAGAACAATGACTATGACTGTGTGATAATGTCGCACGACCAGTTCGGCAAAATACCACAGTCGCCGGAAATTCAGCAGGAGATATTACAGGCTGAACTTGACACGGTAGAGGAAAACCTCGAAGTTGTCAAGCAGCAGGGCAAGGACGTTTCACGCGGTATGCTCAAAGGGCTTATCAAGCGCAAGGAGAACCTGACCGCCAAACTTGAAACGCTCCAATATCAGATGGAGCAGAACAAGGACAGCATCGTTGACTTCCGGCAGATGGGCATAGACCATATTTTCGTGGACGAAAGCCACCAGTTCAAAAATCTGATGTTCAACACCCGCCACGACCGTGTAGCCGGACTCGGAAATTCGGAAGGCTCCCAACGTGCGCTCAATCTTCTCTATGCTATCCGAACCATTCAGGAACGAACCGGCAAAGACCTCGGTGCTACATTTCTGTCGGGTACTACAATCTCCAACTCCCTCACAGAGTTGTATCTGTTGTTCAAGTATCTGCGTCCGAAAGAACTTGAAAGACAGGACATCCGGTGTTTCGACGCATGGGCGGCTATCTTCGCAAAGAAAACAACCGACTATGAGTTTAACGTAACGAATAGTATCGTGGCGAAGGAGCGTTTCCGATACTTCATCAAGGTGCCGGAACTTGCGGCTTTCTATAATGAGATAACCGATTACAAAACCGCAGAAGATGTCGGCGTTGACCGTCCGGCAAAGAACGAGATACTTCACAATATCCCGCCGACACCACAGCAGGAGGAATTTATCCAGAAGCTGATGGAGTTTGCAAAGAGCGGCGACGCCACAATACTGGGTCGTGAACCATTATCGGAAACCGAGGAAAAGGCAAAGATGCTCATCGCCACGGACTATGCCCGTAAAATGGCACTGGATATGCGCATGATTTCTCCGACGTATGAAGATGATTCGGACAACAAGGCTTCGCACTGCGCCAAGATGATTGCTGAATACTATCATAAATATGATGCTCAACGTGGCACACAGTTTGTTTTCAGCGACCTCGGCACTTACAAGCCCGGCGAGTGGAATGTCTATTCCGAGATTAAGCGAAAACTGATTGAGGATTATGGTATTCCGGCGCATGAGATACGGTTTATCCAAGAGTGCAAGACTGAGCGGTCAAGAAAGGCTGTCATTCAGGCTATGAACGACGGCGATGTGCGTGTGCTTTTCGGCTCAACTTCGATGTTGGGAACAGGTGTTAACGCCCAGAAAAGAGCGGTTTGCATCCATCATTTAGACACACCGTGGCGACCCTCAGACCTCACACAACGAGATGGGAGAGCCATTCGAGCGGGCAATGAGATAGCTAAGTTATACGCTGACAATAAGGTTGATGTGATTATCTACGCGGTTGAAAAGTCACTTGACTCCTACAAGTTCAATCTTTTACACTGCAAGGCAACTTTCATCGCCCAACTCAAAAGCGGTGCTTTGGGAGCGCGAACAATCGACGAGGGTTCTATGGACGAGAAGAACGGCATGAACTTCTCCGAGTATATGGCTATACTTTCAGGCAACACCGACCTGCTTGACAAGGCAAAACTTGAAAAGCGTATAGCGGCGTTGGAGAGTGAACGAAAGTCGTTCAACAAAGGACGCGGCGACAGCGAGTTCAAGCTCCAGACCATTACCCATGACATTGCCAATAACGAGGCGGCGATTGAGCGCATGAGGGCGGACTGGGAGCGTTACGACAAGGTTGTGCAACGTGACAAGGAAGGCAACCCCATCAACAATCTCACGATTGATACCTGCAACCTTTCCGATGAAAAGAACATGGGTATCCACCTGCAAGGGCTGGCGCAGCGCACGGACACCCACGGGCTGTATCAACGTATCGGCGAGGTTTATGGCTTCCCGATCAGCATAATATCCGAAAGGGTTGTGTCTGACGGTGTTGAGAAAGTACAGAACCGCTTTGTTGTCGAGGGCCACTACAAATACAAGTACAACAACGGTCAGTTGGCAATGGCTGACACCCATGCCGCCTGTATGAACTTCGTCAATGCTCTGGAGAAAATCCACGGCATTATCGCCCAGTACGAGGAACGCACCGCCAAACTCAAAGCCGATGTTCCAATCCTCGAAGGCATCATGGCAAAGACTTGGGGCAAGGAGGACGAGTTGAAGCAGCTCAAATCCGAACTTGCCGCCCTTGACCGCAAAATCGCCGCCGAATTAGCCCCCAAGCACGACGAAAAAGATGGTGAGGAAGTCAAGCCTGACACCCAACAGCAGCAACCGGGCAAAGTCATCGAGGCTCCACCTTCTTCTCAATCCCAATCTGCCGACGACAAAAAGTCAATGGTGGCAGAGCCGGCAACTCCTTATCGGAGTATTGATTACCCAACCCGTAGCACACCCCGCTCAATCGGATTATGATTATAAATGGCAACGAATGATTTTTCTTTCATTGGTTGCCATTTTTTATTTATAGATATTATCCAGTTGAACAGTAGCTGTTTATAATATTATATCGATATTTCATGGTTAATTTTTTCACACATAATTTAATTTTTTACTTGTGTAGCTAAAAAATTAGCTATATATTTGCAGCGTAACTCCAAACTAATATTGTTATGAAGAAACTTTCCGAACGTGAAGAAGAAATCATGAGCATTCTCTGGAATGATGGTAATCCACTATTTATCCGCGAGATAATAGACAGGATGACATCGGATGGGCAAAGCCGTCCAAACTTCAGCACAATCGCCACTTTTGTGAGGGGGTTGGAAACTAAAGGATGGTTGGCACATGA
>LUJM01000051.1 GCA_001689415.1 Bacteroidales bacterium M2
TAGTTGGCGATTAACTGAGTATCCCTAAGTAAGTATTAAAAGTTAGTTTTTTTTAATTCAGGATTGCCATTCTCAGCTTCTCACGGCCACGCTTGTCAGCCGTATGTGAGGCCTGATGATTCGATAGGCGGCATTTACGCCGAGGCAGAAGCTCGACGGACGGCGAAAATGGAGTACGAACGTCAGAGCCTGCACGAAATTGAGCTTTCGTCGAGTCGCCATTGCCTCGGCCACCTGCTGCTGCAGTTCTGCCCACTTGCGGCGTGCTTGAGGCTTACGCACCGCAGCCTCGAGGCCCATGCGCTCGATACGGTGCAATTGCTTCGATGCGGTATCGAAGTCGATGTAGTGACTCCTTGGCTGCCGTGCCAGGGCGGCCCTGACCAAGGCAAGCATAGTGAGAGACTCTCCGCGGCTCGAGGCTGCGGCAAGGGCTTGTTTTGCAGCGGCGACAAGGTCGGCATCGCGCATCATTGTTAATTTCTTCATTGCTGTGTTGTCTATTTCGCTTGCAAATATACAATATAAATTGTATTATGTCAATAGTTCTTGCTATTAAAATTTATCGACATTCAAAAAAAATTCGTAACTTTGCAAGATAAAGACACATATATGCGTATCGATATAATCACAGTATTACCCCAGATGCTTGAGTCTCCGCTAAACTGCTCCATACTCAAGCGAGCTCAAGATAAAGGCCTGTGTACCATTGCGGTGCACGACCTGCGCGACTATACCACCAACCGCTACCGCAAGGTCGACGACTACCCCTTCGGCGGCGACGCGGGCATGGTGATACAGATTGAGCCTGTAGACCGCTGCATCAGCGCCCTCAAGGCCGAGCGCGACTACGACGAGGTGATATTCACCGCCCCCGACGGCGAAATCCTCAGCCAGCCAATGGCCAACTCGTTGTCGCTGCTCAACAATATCATCATACTCTGCGGCCACTACAAAGGCATCGACTACCGTATACGCGAGCACCTGATTACCAAGGAAATATCGATTGGCGACTATGTTCTCACCGGCGGCGAGATGCCCGCGGCGATTATTACCGACGCCATAGTGCGTCTGATACCCGGAGCAATAGGCGACGAGCAGAGCGCACTCACCGACTCCTTTCAGGACAATCTGCTCGAGCCACCGATCTACACCCGCCCGGCAACCTACAACGGCTGGTCGGTGCCCCCGATACTCCTGTCGGGGCACGAGGCTAAAATAGACGAATGGAAGCACGAGCAATCGCTGGAGCGCACTGCCCGACTCCGCCCCGACCTGTTGAAATAGCATTCCTACGGTTTAAACCAAGCTCTCCTTACTATATATGAACGAACAACTCCAATCCGCCTGGGCCTGGCTACGCAAATTTATGCCGATATCCACAATCGTATGCCTTGTGGTGGTGGCGTATATTATATTTTCGGGCGACAGCACGGTATTTCGCAGCATCGACTACGACCGCAAGATCGACAGCCTCGAGCACGCCCTCAATGCCGAGCGCGACACAATGCTCTACTACCAGAACCTCAACAACCGCCTTGCCAGCGATGCAGAGCTAATGGAGCAAGTGGTGCGCGAACAGTACGGCATGAAACGCGCCAGCGAAGACGTATACCTATTTGAGTAATGTCGCCGCCCCCGCGGATACGACACGAAAACAATGACAATATGAAAAATTCAATCGCACCCATAGGGTTGCTCCTTATATTACTGGCCACAATAGCGCCGTTTTTCCTGCGCGATTTCGAGTGGGCCGTGGCATCATATAAATATGTATACTGCGCAGGCGCGGTGATATTGCTTATCGCCCGCCTGATGCAAAAGCGCACAGCCAAAGACCTTCGCCTTCGCCGCCTCTACCGCCTCGACGTGTGGGTGGCTGTGATATTCTGCGTAGGCGGCTTCTTCCTATTCTATCCCGACGCTCAGCTGCGCGACTGGATAGCCTTTACCCTTGCCGGGGCGGCTTTGCAAGCTTATACATCAATAGCGATACCCTCGCGAGAGAAGTCTAATTCTTAAGCACTACTCACGGATATGGCCAAAAAGATTGTCGAAACACCGCTTATGAAGCAGTACGCCGAGATGAAGGCAAAGCATCCCGACGCTATATTGCTCTTCAGGGTCGGCGACTTCTATGAGACATTCAGCGATGATGCCATTGAGGCGTCTGAAATCCTCGGCATTACCCTCACCCGGCGTGCCAACGGCTCGGCTCAGTACGTAGAGCTTGCCGGATTTCCGCACCATGCCCTCGACAGCTACCTGCCCAAGCTCGTAAGGGCCGGTAAACGCGTGGCCATATGCGAGCAGCTCGAAGACCCCAAGCTGACCAAAAAACTCGTCAAGCGCGGCATAACCGAGCTGGTCACTCCCGGCGTGGCGCTCAACGATAATGTGCTTTCGCGACGCGAAAACAACTTCCTCGCCGCCGTCCATTTCGGCAAATCGCTCACAGGCCTCGCCCTGCTCGACATATCTACCGGCGAATTCCTTGCCACCGAAGGACCTGTCGACTATATCGACAAGACTCTCACGTCTATGGCGCCCAAGGAGCTGTTAGTGCAGCGCGGAGGCAAGGCCAGGGTTGCCACCGAGTTTGCCCACCAGTGCCCCGTGTTCGAGCTCGAAGACTGGTTGTTTACATCCACAGCGGCCGACGAACGTCTGCGCAAGCAGTTTGCCACCGCGTCGCTCAAAGGATTCGGCATCGACCGCATGCCGTCGGCTATTATTGCCGCCGGCGCGGTACTCCACTACCTCGACCTTACGCAGCACACGCGCATACAACATATTACATCTATCAGCCGTATCGAAGCAGGCAAGTATGTACGCCTCGACCGCTTCACGATGCGCAACCTCGAATTATTCGAGCCCCTCGATCCCGACGGCAAAAGCCTGCTCGGGGTAATCGACCGCACCGTCACCCCCATGGGCGCCCGACTACTGCGCCGCTGGCTGCAGATGCCCCTCAAAGACCCCAAGGCTATCAACGAACGCCTCGATATCGTGGAGCATTTCTTCCGTCATCCCGACCGCCGCGAAGACGTGCTCGAACACCTTAAGACCATTGGCGACCTCGAACGCCTGGTGAGCAAGGTGGCATGCGAGCGCATCGCCCCTCGAGAGCTTTTGCAGGTGCGAAACGCCCTTACAGCCATAGTGCCGCTCAAGCGCCAATGTATGAGCTCGGGGCAATCACAGCTGGCTGCCATAGGCGAACAACTCAACCCCTGCGAGCAAATATGCGCACGTATAGCCCGCGAAATCAACGATGAAGTCGGAAGCGCCAACTCTCGCAACGAAATTATAGCAAAAGGTGTTGACGACGAGCTCGACAAACTCCGCGCCATGGCATACGAAGGCAAGGACTTCCTTGCCCGCCTGCAGGCCCGCGAAATCGAAGCCACCGGCATAACATCGCTAAAAATAGGCTACAACAATATTTTCGGCTATTACATCGAGGTCACAAACACCCATAAGACCAAAGTGCCGGGCGAATGGATTCGCAAGCAGACCCTCGTCAACGCCGAACGATACATCACCCCCGAGCTCAAGGAGTACGAAGAAAAGATACTCGGCGCCCAGGAAAAAATCGAAGCCCTCGAGGCAAGACTATATTCGGAATTAGTGTCGGCAGTGGCTCAATACATCCCCGCCCTGCAGCTCAACGCCTCGATGCTTGCCAAGCTCGACGTACTCAACGCCTTCACCCGTGTATCGATCGAAAACCGCTACAACCGCCCTGTCGTAGACGACTCTCTCGACCTTCGCCTCATCGAGGCCCGCCACCCGGTGATCGAGAAACAGCTGCCTCCGGGCGAACCGTACATCACCAACAGCGTAGAACTCAACAACGCCACTACGCAGGTGATGATGATCACAGGCCCCAACATGTCGGGTAAGTCGGCACTCCTACGCCAGACCGCGCTCAATGTGCTCATGGCCCAGATTGGATGCTTCATAGCCGCAGAGAGCGCAAAAATCGGCGTGGTCGACAAAATCTTTACCCGCGTGGGCGCAAGCGACAACATATCGCTGGGCGAATCCACATTTATGGTAGAAATGAACGAGGCCGCCTCGATACTCAATAATATGAGTGAACGCTCGCTGATACTGTTCGACGAACTTGGCCGAGGCACATCGACCTACGACGGCATCTCAATCGCATGGGCCATAGTCGAATATATCCACGAATTCGGCGACATGCACCCCAAAACCCTCTTTGCCACCCACTACCACGAGCTCAACGACATGGAGAAATCGTATGGCCGTATCGTGAACTACAATGTATCGGTCAAAGAAATCGACGGCAAGGTGGTATTCCTGCGTAAACTCGCCCGCGGCGGCAGCGAGCACAGCTTCGGTATACACGTGGCCAAACTCGCCGGCATGCCTGCCAGCATCATCAAACGAGCCGACAAAGTGCTCGAACAACTCGAACAGGCAGCTGCTACCGGCGGCAAACCACAGGTAGAAGTACAGTCACCCGAGACCGTCGGCGGCATGCAGCTGTCGTTCTTCCAGCTCGACGACCCGGTATTGAGCCAGGTGCGCGACGAGCTTCTCGGCGTAGACATCAACAACCTCACCCCCCTTGAAGCATTAACCAAACTCCACGACATCCGTGGCATACTCACAGGAAAATGATACAACTGCGCAACCTCGATACCGCCGACATCAACGCGGCCGAAGCATTATACCTCGCCTCATTCCCGCCCGAAGAACGCAGGCCATGGGAGCAGATTGCCGATGCCGATACCGAGCCACAAGCCTACGGCATCTATGATGCCGACAACCTGTTTGCAGGGTTCATCACCGTGTGGAACTTCGGCGGGTATGTCTACGTGGAGCATTTCGCAGTAGATACCACACGCCGCGGCTCCGGCATAGGCGCCGCCGCCATGGCCTCGCTGCGCGAACTTGCCGGAGTGCCCGTAGTGCTCGAGGTAGAACCTCCCGGGCACCCCGACCCAATGGCCCCGAGGCGTATCGCCTTCTACGAGCGTTGCGGCTTCGCCCTGCTCGACTACGACTACGTCCAGCCGCCCTACGCCCCCGGCCTGCCGTCGGTTCCCCTATGCCTTATGAGCACCGACAGCGCGATCGAAGCCTCGGAAATCGAACGCACATTGCACACCAAAGTGTACGGACAAGGTGGTTAATTGTGAAATTTTCTTAAAAATCACATTTATACACATAAATATTTGCCCGTCTAAGAAATAATCTCTAAATTTGCACTCGCAAAAAGCGCATGGCCCATTCGTCTATCGGTTAGGACGCAAGATTTTCATTCTTGAAAGAGGAGTTCGACTCTCCTATGGGCTACAACAATAAAATCGAAAATAAAAGAATTACCGCATACAAAATGGCAAACCACGATTCATCTAAAAAGCGTATCCGTCAGACAGCCGCCCGCCGTCTGCGTAACCGCTACTATGCCAAAACTGTCCGCAACGCTGTCCGCGCACTTCGTAAAATGACCGACAAAGCACAGGCCGAAGCCCGCTACCGCGAGGTAACCGCTATGCTTGATTGTCTGGCTTCTAAGAATACTATTTCAAAGAACAAAGCCGCCAACCTCAAGAGCAAGCTCGCTAAGCACATCGCTAAGCTTGCTGCCTGATAGCGTAGCCTATAAACTTATTTCTCCATAACGGAGATTTTGCCGGCCCATTCGTCTATCGGTTAGGACGCAAGATTTTCATTCTTGAAAGAGGAGTTCGACTCTCCTATGGGCTACAGGTTTGGCTCTAATCGATTCTACGGTTAGAGCCTTAACTTTTATTAGTCCCGTGTGCTGCCGCGCCCTACGAAAGCGGCACAACATACACGGTAATGTCCGATAAGCATGTCGGGCTTGTGCAACCTTACCATTTATTCGTATGATTAAAAACCTTCTCTTTGACCTCGGCGGTGTAATTATTGATATAGAGCGGCAGCACTGTGTGGACGCATTTGCCGCCCTCGGCCTTAAAAATCCGGACTCGTACTTCGGCCTCTACGGCCAGAGCGGCATTTTCAAGGCTATCGAAGAAGGTTCGATAAACACCGATACTTTCCACGCCGAGCTGCACAAGGCATTGCCCGACAATGTAAGCGACTACCAGATTGACACAGCCTTCCAGAAATTTATCGTCGGCATACCGGTACACCGCCTCGAAGCCTTGCGCAAACTCCGCTGCGAAGGCTACGGCATATATGTGCTCAGCAACACCAACCCTATCATGTGGCGAGGCGTTATCGCGAGCGAATTCGGCAAAGAAGGCCTTCGCCGCGAAGACTACTTCGACGGCATTGTCACATCTTTCGAGGCCAAGGCACTCAAGCCCGACCCCGCAATCTTCAAGTATACAATAGAAAGCCTCGGCATCGACCCTGCCGAAACCCTCTTCTTCGACGATTCGGCCACCAATGTCGAAATCGCCAAGTCGCTTGGCTTCAACGCCGTCGAGGTCAAGCCCGGTACTGAGTTTATCGACTATTTGCCCGCAAAATAATGGCTGCAATTGCTGCGGTCGGCATGTTCGACGGTGTCCACCTCGGGCACCGCGCGATACTCGACACTCTCAAAGAGAAGGCGCTCGAGACCGGCCGCGATCCAATAGTATTCACTTTCGACACCCACCCACGCGAGCTAATTAGCGGCGAGGCAGTGCCATTGATAACACCTATCGAGGTCAAGCGCGAACTCATAAGCCAACACCTCGGAGTGCCTGTAGATGTGCAGCTTCTCGACCGTAGCGTGTTCGGCATGTACGCCGGGCCATTCCTCAATGCACTCCGTATGCGCTTCGGCGTCGACAGCCTTGTCATGGGCTTCAACAACCGTATAGGCCACGACCGCCTCAATGCCGCCGACATCGCATACTGCTGCAACACAGAGGTATTTAGCGTCGATGCCCGCTACTGCGGCAAGGAACTGCCGAGCAGCACACTCATTCGCGAAGCCATATCCCGTGGCGACATAAATGCAGCGAGGGCGATGCTCGGCCACGGCTTCACAGTACGAGGCGCAGTGGTCGAAGGCAATCACATAGGCCGCACAATAGGCTTCCCCACTGCCAACATCATCACAGACTCCCGACAGATACTTCCGGCCGACAGGTCCTATATCGTAGACGTGCACGTAGACGGCCTACAATACCGCGGCATGGCCAATATAGGCACACGCCCGACCCTCAACGACGGCAGAGGCAAAACCATAGAAGTCAACATTTTTGACTTTGCCAAAGACATATACGGCGACACGATAGAAGTCGATTTCCTCGCCCCCTTGCGCCAAGAACGCACATTCAAAAACCTCGAAGACCTCAAGGCCCAGCTCGACACAGACAGATGTAACGCCAAAAAATTCGTTAAATAACTTTGGCATTGCGCATTTTTTGCTATCTTTGCGGATATCTACTGCATAAAACTCAATCCGCAATATGGCAACCAAACCCTTCCACTATCAGGAGATGTTCCCCCTCGGACCGGATACCACCGAGTACTATCATCTCACATCCGACTACGTACACACCGAGAACTGGGGCGGCCACGAATTCCTCGTGGTAGACCCTGAGGCTCTTACCGTACTTGCCCGTCAGGCAACACACGACAACGCCTTCATGCTGCGCCGCGAGCACAACATGATGGTAGCAAAAATCCTTTCAGACCCTGAAGCAAGCCAGAACGACAAGTTTGTCGCCCTGACCATGCTGCGCAATGCCGAAGTAGCCGCCAAAGGCCAGCTGCCTTTCTGCCAGGACACCGGCACTGCTATCTGCCACGCCTCGAAAGGCCAGAACGTATACACCGGCTGCAATGATGAAGAGAAAATCTCGCACGGCGTATACCTCACCTATACCACCGACAACCTGCGCTACAGCCAGAACGCACCCCTTACCATGTACGAAGAGGTGAACACCGGCTGCAACCTGCCCGCACAGATCGACATCCACGCTACCGAAGGCGGCGAGTACCACTTCCTCTTCGTAGCCAAGGGCGGCGGCTCGGCCAACAAGACATACCTCTACCAGGAGACCAAGGCCCGCATCAACCCCGACAAGCTCGTGCCCTTCCTTGTAGAAAAGATGCGTTCGCTCGGCACAGCCGCATGTCCTCCCTACCACATCGCATTCGTAATCGGCGGCACATCAGCCGAGAAGAACCTCGAGGTAGTGAAGAAAGCATCGGTAAAATATCTCGACAACCTGCCAACCCACGGCAATGAATACGGCCACGCATTCCGCGACATCGAGCTTGAGGCTACCCTTAAGAAAGCAGCCGAAGAACTCGGCCTCGGCGCACAGTTCGGCGGCAAGTATTTCGCCCACGACATCCGCGTAATCCGTCTGCCCCGCCACGGCGCATCGTGCCCCATCGGTATGGGCGTAAGCTGCTCGGCCGACCGCAACGTGAAAGCCAAAATCGACCGTAACGGTCTTTGGATCGAAAAACTCGATGCCAACCCCGGTGAACTCATCCCCGAAGAATACCGCAAACAGGGTGAAGGCGATGTAGTGAAAATCGACCTTAACCGTCCTATGGCCGAGGTACTTGCCGAGCTGACCAAATACCCCGTATCGACCCGTCTGTCTCTGTCGGGCACTATCATCGTAGGCCGCGACATCGCCCACGCCAAGATTAAAGAACGCCTTGACCGCGGCGAAGAAATGCCCCAGTACCTCAAGGATCATCCTATCTACTACGCAGGCCCAGCCAAGACCCCTGCCGGTATGCCTTCAGGCTCATTCGGCCCGACAACAGCAGGCCGTATGGACCCCTATGTCGACCAGTTCCAAAGCGCCGGCGGCTCGATGATCATGATTGCCAAGGGCAACCGCAGCCAGGCCGTAACAGATGCCTGCAAGAAACATGGCGGTTTCTACCTCGGCTCGATCGGCGGCCCTGCAGCCGTACTGGCACAGGATTCAATCAAGAACGTAGAGCTCCTCGAGTATCCCGAACTCGGCATGGAAGCTATCTGGAAAATCGAAGTTGAAGACTTCCCCGCATTCATCCTCGTTGATGACAAGGGCAATGACTTCTTCACCCAGATTGCCAACAAGTGCAGCGCCTGCGGTCTGAATAAGTAATTATACAAGAGGAGCATGCCCCCTTCGCCGGGTCATGCTCCTTTTTTATATGCAAACGACTTAGATTTCGCAAGTTAAGCGTTTTTTCGAAGAAATGATGTTTAACTAAATTGGATAATCCATTTACTCATTCAACTTGCGAAATTCATATTAATTACGTTTCAATCTACTTAAGTCTATGAAAGCGTATATCTTATCTATTCTCCTCATTATGGCGACATTATTTAATGCAAATGGTGCGGCGCCCAAATTCAGCACGCCTGATTTTGCATATCCGCAAAAGGTGATCAAATCGGCACAGAAAAACCTTGATGCCGGTCTCGACCCCTTGCGCTGTATGCTCGAAATCGCTACCGCCGAGCGTGCTATCGACCCCGACACCATATTCACCCTGCCTGCGAGCATCGAAAAACAGATTACCAAGGCCAAGACAGATGCCGACCGCGCTATGTTGACAGCCTTCGAGGCCGAGGTATATTCCACAATATATCGCGAAAGCAAGTGGAAATACAACCGCGTCGACGCTCCGCTGATGCCCCTGCCCGAAGATATTTCGAAATGGAGCGCTCAGCAGTTTGCCCACAAACTCAACGAGCTATACGACTCGGCCCTCAAATTTGCCAAGGCCGACAACAAGCCCTTGGCCGACTATAAGGATGCTATAGAGTTCGGCAAAGAATCGCTCGACTTTATCCCTGATATCTACGGCTTTATCCAGGCCCGCAAATTCGACAATTTCGAGGAGTTCTACGATGCCAAGTGGAACAACACTGCCGTCCTCGCTGCCCTGTGCGACGAAATGGAAGCGAGCTACGACAAAGGCTCTTGCCCGGCCATATATTGGGCTTGCAACAAAGTGTCGCTCGAAAACTATCGCGAGCGCTACGGCTCATACATGGCCATATACAAGGCCAACAGCGGCAAACCGGGAGCACCCTATGCCTTAGTAGAAGCTATGTATTCGACCAATACTATTGTTGAATACGAGGACGAAGACGATGCCGACGAAGACGATTTGGCCAAAAAGATTGCCAAGCGCGACGAGATGATAAAAATCCTCCGCACGGCACTCACCACCTATCCCGATTTCTATCGCAAGGCAGTATTCGAAAACAGCCTCAAAGAACTTACCCAGCCCAAGCTTACATTCTCGGTACAGAGCATGGCTGCCCCGGGCTCGGAGGTAAAGGTCAATGTACACTATGCTTTTGCCAAAAGCGTGGCGATCGGCCTCTACAAGCTCCCTATGGGCGAGAACAACTACACTTGCGAGAAGATTGCCAAGCTGATGCCTTGCCTTGCCAAGAAGACTGTAGGAGTTACAGGAACCGACGGTCAAGGCACTGTTGCCTTTGCATTGACCGAACCGGGCAAATATGCAATCGTGCCTATTCTCGACGGCAAGGTGCAGAAAAACGCATCGTCGTCGACGATACTTTGCACACCCTTTATCCCTGTAAACGTCAACGAATGCAGCTCAAATGCAGTCGTGACAGTCGATTACACCACCGGCGCACCCTTTGCTGATGTCGCTGTCGACTATATGAAAGCCGGACGGAGCAACAGCTTTACCAAGACCTATCTCGGCAAGACCGGTAAATCGGGCATGCTCGCCTATACCGCGCCCAAGCGGGATGGCTACTGGGGCAGCTATGTACAGTTTACATACAAGGGCCAGGTCTACAACTTCAACCGCAACATCCGGGCTTATGTATTTACCCCGCGCAAGGAAAATGAAGAGCGCTTCAGTGTGAACATCTTTACCGACCGCAATATTTACCACCCCGGCGACACTATCGCGTGGGCTGTAGGCGTGGTCGGAAAGCAGCCGGGCGAGAAACCTGCAATATATGCCGACCGGAAGTTGCGCGTAGTCCTCTACAACACAAACAATACCGAAGTCGGCGAAGTCGCTGTCAGCACTGATGCCCTTGGCCGTGCATCGGGCACCTTTGCCACAGAAAAGGGTACTCTTACAGGCTCGTACCGCATACAGGTAAAGGCTGCCGACAACAACAAGAATCTCGGCTCATCGTATGTAATGGTGAGCGATTTCAAACTGCCCACATTCGAGGCCGAGTTTACAAGTGTTGAGCGCGACGTTCCCGCCGCCGGTGATATACGACTCACCGGCAAGGCCCGCACATACTCGGGTATGCCCGTTGCCGATGCCACCGTGAGCGTAAAAGTAAGGGGTGCAGAGCGCTGGCGCTGGTTTATCCCCAATGGCGAAATCATCGGCACATACGATGCCAAAACCGACGTTGCCGGTATGTTTACAGTCGTTATTCCTGCCGCTGACCTCAAAAAAGAGAATTACAGCGGTGATACTTACGATAACTTCCAGGCGAGCGCTGTGGTTACATCTACTACCGCCGAGATTGCCGAGTGCAACAAGAACTTCAGCACCGGTAAACCATATGTGCTTTCTGCCGAAATTGCAAATTCAAATGTCGACACAAGCCTGCCATTGGCTGTTACATTTAAGGCCTACAATGCCGACGGCGAAAACAAGCCTATCGGCATAAAGTGGCAACTGCTCGACGACGACGAAAAAACAGTGCTGAGCGGTGAAGCCAAGGGCGGCGAACGCCTCGACATCGACGTTTCAAGCCTTGCGGCCAACGATTATGTACTCCGCCTGGCGCCTGCCGACAAGGCTCTTGCCGACACAGTAGCCGAGGCTGCGGAGTTGGCTCTCTACAATGTTAAGCGCAACCGCGTACCCGCAGGTCGCTCGCTGTTCCTGCCCAAGACCGAATATACCGTCACCGGCCACAAGGTTGAGGTGATAGTAGGTACCGACTGCGACGCAGCCTACGTGTACCCGATGATGCAGCTTGGCGAAGACCTGGTTACATTCGAACCTCGCAAAATCAGCCGTGGCTTCGACAAGCTCAAATTCGAGCTGCCCGAAACTCACAAAGAGGCAAAAGTGATTGTATTCACCGTAAAGAACGGCCTTGTTCTCTACGAGACCGTCGTCCTTTCTCGCCCCAAAGAGAAGGCCGTGGAAATCGTAGCCGAAAGCTTCCGCGACCGCCTCGTGCCCGGAGCTCCTGAAACATGGCGTTTCCGCCTTGTCGACGGCAAAGGCAAGGGCTTGGCCGACGCGGCATTCGTAGCCACAATGTACAACAAGGCTCTCGACCGCTTGCAGAATGGCTCGTTCGGCTCTGCCTTCAACTTCTACACTCCCAAGGCAACTCTGACGCTCGACTATCGAAACAGAGAATCTCTCTCCGGATCGACATCAATATCGTTCATCAACAACAAGGTGCCCTCGTATGAATGGCCTGTATACCTCTACTGGGACGAACGTTCGTACTTCAACAGCCTGCACATACGCGGTACCCGACCCTTGATGAAAATGGCAACTAACGCTACTGCCGATCTTGCCGGCAAAGCAGAAGGTGTTGCATATGATACCGAGGAAGAAGTTGTATTGAAAGAATCAGTAGTTGCTTCGTATGGTGTTGCCGTGTCGGAGGACAATGGTGCAGCTGCGACGACTGCCGCACAGTTCGAATACCGTTTGTCTGAGGTATTCCAGGCCCTTTGGCGCCCCGGACTTGTAACTGATGCCAACGGCAATGTCGACATCGTATTTACCGTACCCAACGCCAACACCACATGGCAGTTCAAGGCCGCCGCGTGGACCAAGGACCTCGCATGGGCAACGCATGCCGCCGAGGCTCTGGCCAACAAGCCGGTAATGGTGCAGCCCAACCTGCCCCGATTCCTCCGCCAGGGCGACAAGGCTACCGTGCTCGCAACGGTATTCAACAACACAACCGATACAGCATCGGTTGTGACCACTGTCGAAATCTTCGACATCAATACCAACAAGGTTGTTGAAAGCCGCGAATTTACCGATATCGTAGCACCCGACGCTTCGGCCATTGTGGCAATGCCGCTCACCGCAGCCGTCGATGCCACAGCGGTAGGCTACCGCGTGCGCTCTGTTTCCGGCTCGTTTGCCGACGGCGAACAGGCTGTAATCCCGGTACTCTCGGCAGCTTCGACAGTAATCGAAAGCACCGAGTTCTACCTCAACCCCAAGGAAGAGAAACCATTTGCACTCACCGTCAAGGCCTCGGCTGATGCTTCGGTTACACTGCAGTACTGCCAGAACCCTGTATGGACTGTTGTCAAAGCCATGCGCGGCATCGCCGGAAGGAACGAAACCACCTCGACCGGCCTTGTAGGCCGCCTCTTCTCGGCCTGGGCTGCTAAATATATCATAGAGCAGAACCCCTCGATTGCCAAAGCTATCAAGCAGTGGAGCGACAATCCGTCGGAAGAAGCCCTTGTGTCGATGCTCGAAAAGAACGAAGACCTCAAGCGCCTCATGCTCGACCAGACCCCCTGGGTACAGGCCGCAGCCACTAACAGTCAGCGCATGGCCGCTCTTGCCGACCTTCTCGACCCGGCGAAGGCTGACGCCGCTATAAATGCTGCCACTACAGCACTGGCCAAGCTCCAGAATCCCGACGGCGGATTCCAGTGGGGCGGCTGGAGCAAGGAATCATCAGAATGGGCAACACGCGGCGTGCTGACAACTATCGGTATTGCCAAGTCGCTCAATCTTATTCCCGCTTCGAGCAATATAGAGCCGATGCTTCAGTCGGCATTCAGCTACGTAGAAAAAGAGGCTACCAAGCCCCAGCGCAGCAAGACCGACAATGAGTTTGCCCTCATCGCCACATTCCTGCCCTCGCTCAAGCATAGCGTGGCAGGCGACCGCCTCATCCGCAACACCGTGAGCGAGACGGCCCGCAACTGGCGTACCGACGGCACACTCGGCAAGGCATACGATGTGCTGCTGCTTGCCGGAAACGGTCGCGCAGCCGAAGCCCGCAAGGTATACGAATCGATTCGCGAGTTCGGCGTTGTCAAGGGTGGTATGGGACTTTGCTTCCCCTCGGTTGACGACATCCGCGCCTATGCCACACTTATCCAGGCATATGCGACAATGAAGGCTGCCGACACCGAAATCGACGCCATGCGCCAGTGGGTAATCGTACAGGCTCAGGCCAACGACGACCTCGGTGCTTACAACCCCGACTACGTGATTGCCGCCGTGCTGATGACCGGCAGCAACTGGACCGACGTTGCCGTGAAACAGAATGTTACCGTCAACGGCCAGCCTCTTGAAATCAACAGCATAGAGAGCGCCACCGGCTACTTCGCACAGCGCATCGACCGTACAGGCAAGATCAAGATTGTCGTTACTCCCAACGGCGTAACCCCCTCGTATGGCTCGGTTGTAACTATCGACCGCCGCCCCATGGAGAGTGTAAAGGCTCGCCCGGGCAAGGACCTCGCTATCGAAAAACGAGTACTCGTAGAGCGCGACGGCCAGTGGGTTGAGACCAACGACTTCGCACTCGGCGAACGTGTTCGCGTGCAGCTTACTATCGTTGCCAAGCGCAACCTCGAATATGTGAGCATCGACGACGAACGTCCGGCATGCTTCGAACCTGTAGACCAGCTTCCCGGCTACGTCCGCAACGGCGGTCTCAGCTTCTATCGCGAGAACCTCGACGCATCGACCCGTCTGTTTATCAGCTACATGCCCCAGGGCACCTACCATGTGACCTACGACATGACTGCAGCCCTCGCCGGTAGCTTCATTTCGGGCATCGCCACACTGCAGAGCCAGTACGCCCCCGAGCTAACAGCTCATTCGGGTGCAGCCCGCATTGCGGTAAAATAATTGCCAACCCCTAAAAACAATCCCTGCCAGGCAGTCCGGAATCACCGGCCCCCGGCAGGGATTTTTATTTGGTATACCTAACAAAAATAGCATAAGACGTTCATTCCATTGGTTGAGATCCAATGGTGTTTACTTAAGGGTTAGATGCACGATGCAACTCGTTAATTATGTCCAACTAACACGCCCTCTCGTAGGGTCGCGGCATGCCGCGACCGGGTATCTAAAGCATTTTCTCCTTGATAATCAAATAAATAAATGTACTTCAACCCGGTTGCGGCATGCCGCGACCCTACGAGAGGGATGTTGGATAGAACGTTGACAATCTGTGAGTTAGCACCATCTAATCGAGGCTTGTCTCGGTTAGGCGTTGGTATTAAAAATATTAGCGATACTGAACGAGGCTTGCTCGAAGAGCATTACTTTTCCGAACCCCAGCATTACGAAGTTTGCTGGGGACTACATCTCTCCTCAGCTGATTAGTGTCGAAGACACTGCCCATTAGGCTGAAAGGAAAAAACATAATACACTGGGAGGCCAATAAATGCACTTCAACCCGGTCGTGGCATGCCGCGACCCAATGCTAACGTGCTTCGACTTGCGAAACTTAAATAAATGAATAGAGGATTAAAGCAAATCGTAATAGTACATCCGAGTGCGTAGTTTTTCAGAGTCCGGAATGTGATAGAAGGACTTTTCATCATCGATTCTCGGAAATAACGGACGAAAGCCATTTCGCTCGTAATATGCAATAGCATGTTCGTTATTTACAGCGTCGACAAGGATAAAACGACATCCTGTCTTGTTGTCGTAACTCCTGAACCAGTCTTTTATGAAATCCATTATCTGTGTACCTGCACAATATTTAGAGCCTTGAAAATCAATATTCACTCCAAGGCGACCGATAAGAACACCCGGATATGTACGCCCCTGTTTACTGAAGGTAATACGGTTATTGAGTTTTCTTCGCGGATGATTCTGTAAATGCGTAGTCTGAATACTTGCATTGGCAAGCGTAATCATGCCTACTATCTTTGTAAAATCATCGCGGAGCACCCAGCAATATGTCTTACCCATAAGTTCTTTCTCATAGGCAATAGCATTGTTAGCGAAGAAGTCATCAAGATCTTCATCGCCGCATGAAAAAGGTTGGCAATAATCAAGTACTTCCTGTGTGACTCTTGCCAACTGACACTTTTCGTCAAGTATAAATGCGCCTTCCATTATTTCTTTTCCCAAGGGAACTTGAACTCTCGCATCTGTCTCATGACCTTGGCGATGCGTTCCTCCTGCTCCTGAGAGAGGCCTGGAGCGGGATTCTGCTCACGTTCTTCGGCTTTTCGCACGAAATCATCGGCGATTTCCCCGGATAAGATAGGCACTGCTTTTATAGGGATTGCCATATTGCTAATTTTTAGAATACAAATTTACTATATTATAACGACTTTTGCAAGATTTAGTATGTAACGACCGGCAAAATAATTATTTGGGAATCATAAAATAAAACCGTTGAGAATGTGGGGGTTCTCAACGGCTTGAAAAATGAATATTATCGAATGTCCTCAAAACATCCTTGTTGACTGAAAGCTTTATTTGCTGCCGGTGATTTCTTTGGTCTTGTCGACTACGGCATCTTTCACCTCTTTAGCCTTGTCGGCGGTTTTACCGGCGATTTCCTTGGTCTTGTCTACCGTGGCGTCTTTGATTTCGGTAGCCTTGTCGGCAGTCTTACCGGCGATTTCCTTAGTCTTGTCTACTGTGGCATCTTTGATTTCGGTGGCCTTGTCGCCTGTAGCCTCGGCAACGTCTTCGATTTTGTCACCTGTAGCCTCGGCGGCATCTTTTACTGCATCGGAGGCGGTGTCAGTACCCTTCTTTACAGCATCAACTGCCTTATCGATGATACCGCTTGCCGCAGTGAGCGTCGATGCCATTGCAGGAGATTTCTCCTTTACCACAGGCTCAATTTTGTCAAGGAAATCCTTGGCCTGCTGGGCCTTGCCGTCGTTTACAAGCTGTTCGGCATATTGCTTGGCCTGGGCCACATAGAGCTGCAGGCTGTCGGTGTTGGTACAATTTTCGATTTTAGATGTGAGCACCGAGGCATCTACTGTTTCGGTCTTGCTCGTACATGATGTGCCGCCTATTGCCAGAACAGAGCCGACGGCGATTGCTAAGACTAACTTTTTCATTTCATTATGTGTTTATTGTAAATAATCTACAAACAACGGCACTCTCGAAATAGTTCAAGACTGACAATAAAAACATGTCATTAGTCAAAACCGAGGGGCATCCTTAAGCGTTATCACCTTTGGATTGACAAAATGGCAGTCGCATCTGCCATTTTTATCTTTGGCTCAGTTTTTGCAATAACATTGAAAAACGAAAAAACAACAAAAATATATACCAACATGAAACTCAAACCACTTGCCGACCGTGTGCTTATCCAGCCCACAGCAGCAGAAGAAGTTACAGCCCATGGCATCATCATCCCCGATGCCGCTAAAGAAAAACCCCTCCGTGGCACAGTTATCGCAGTAGGCCAAGGCACTAAAGACGAGCCTATGGTACTCAAAGAAGGCGACGAAGTGCTCTATGGCAAATATGCCGGCACAGAGGTTGACCTTGGCGACGAAAAGGCGCTGATAATGCGTCAGAACGAAGTTCTTGCTGTAATCGAAAAATAAAATACTACTACAATGGCTAAAGAAATAAAATTCAATATCGAGGCTCGCGACGAGCTCAAAAAAGGCGTTGACGCTCTTGCCGACGCTGTAAAAGTTACCCTTGGCCCTAAAGGCCGCAACGTGATTATCTCGCGTCAGTTTGGTGCTCCCCACATCACCAAAGACGGTGTTACCGTTGCCCGCGAGGTTGAACTCGAAGACGAATTCCAGAACATGGGCGCTCAGCTCGTGAAGGAAGTTGCATCGAAAACCGGCGACGACGCCGGCGACGGTACAACAACCGCTACCGTTCTTGCCCAGGCTATCGTAGCCGTTGGCCTCAAGAACGTTACTGCCGGTGCAAACCCCATGGACCTCAAACGCGGTATCGACAAAGCCGTTGCCGAGGTTGTAGCAGGCATCCGTGAGATGAGCGAAGAAGTTGGCGACGATTTCAAGAAAATCGAAGACGTTGCCCGCATCTCGGCAAACAACGACGAAACAATTGGCCATCTCATCGCCGAGGCTATGCAGAAGGTTAAAAAAGAAGGCGTTATCACCGTTGACGAAGCCAAAGGCACCGAGACCAACATCGAGGTGGTAGAAGGCATGCAGTTCGACCGCGGCTTTATCTCGCCCTACTTTATCACCGATACCGAGAAAATGGAGTGCGTATACGACAACCCCTTCATCCTTCTCTACGACAAGGAAGTATCTAACCTCAAGGATATCCTTCCTATCCTCGAAGGCACCGCACAGAGCGGCCGCGGCCTGCTCATCATCGCTGAGGACGTAGATCAGGACGCTCTCGCAGGCCTGGTTGTTAACCGTCTCCGCGGCAGCCTCAAGGTTTGCGCTGTCAAAGCTCCCGGCTTCGGCGACCGCCGCAAAGAAATGCTCGAGGATATCGCTATCCTCACCGGCGGCACTGTGATTTCTGAGGACAAGGGCATGAGCCTTGCAACTGCAACTATGCAGGACCTCGGCCACGCCAACAAGGTAACAGTCAACAAAGAAAACACCACTATCGTTAACCGCGACACCAACAAGGAACTCCTCGACGCACGCGTTGCCCAGATCAAGGCTCAGATTGCCCAGACCAAGAGCGACTACGACCGCGAGAAACTGCAGGAACGCCTTGCCAAACTCGCAGGCGGTGTGGCTGTGCTCCACGTAGGCGCACCCTCTGAGGTTGAAATGAAAGAAAAGAAAGACCGTGTCGACGACGCCCTCAGCGCAACCCGCGCTGCTATCGCCGAAGGTATCGTTCCCGGCGGTGGCGTGGCATACATCCGTTGCCTCGACCGTCTGCGCGACCTCAAGGGCGCTAACGACGACGAGCAGACCGGTATCGCTATCGTAGAACGCGCTATCGAGGAACCTCTCCGCCAGATTGCTACCAATGCCGGTGTCGAAGGCGCAGTGGTTGTTCAGAAAGTACGCGAAGGCAAAGGTGACTACGGCTACAATGCCCGCACCGATGTATACGAGAACCTCCTCGCCGCAGGTGTCATCGACCCTGCCAAGGTTACCCGCGTAGCCCTCGAGAATGCAGCCTCTATCGCAGGCATGTTCCTCACCACCGAGTGCGTTATCGCTCAGAAGAAAGAAGAAGCTCCTGCAGCTCCCGCCGCCGGTATGGGTGGCATGGGCGGCATGATGTAATCATCATACCCACAAAACAACGGGGTCGCGCCAACGCAAGGTGCGACCCCGTTGTTTTGTGGGTATGAAAGACGTAATATTTATACTACGGCTTTGTTGTGATGAATATCTGGAGAACAGCAAATAGAGTTCCCAACACGATAATTTTGCCTAAGGACATGTAGATAAATGATTTGAGATGTTGCTTATAGGCATAATAAATCTTGTAAGCCTGTCCTAGCACAAACACCCCGTACGCCCCCCAGAGTACGAGCATATAATCCTCGTTATCAAGAATGGTAAACGATATTGTTAGAATAAAGACGAGAGCGATAAGTGTCAGTCTCAAAGCTTTATTATTGGGCAATACGGGCTGTTTCATAACCGTTCGTATAATTCTTTCAATATTTATTTAATGTATTTTTTACCTTTTTTGCAGTCTACATAGCTAATCGCTGCGCCTATAATTTCTACAGCATCTCCAATTCCGCATGTGACATCTGCTGCAACATCTTCAGGACCACCACCCCAGAATTCAACTAATACATCTTCTGCACACGCTTTTGCCATATCCATTACGAATTGATGCTCGCAATCGCCATAATATCCATTTCCTCCAACGAATATCGTCTCCGGTTTTATGTAATTTTCTACTATTGGAATTGCAACATAATCGGTGGCTGCAGCTGTTTGAACATAGAGCTTTTGCAACTGCAAAGGTTTGTCTTTAACCGAACTTAACAAAAGTTCCTTTTTGTCATTGGATATAATATATTCATCTCTAAAAGCTAAATATTTTGTGGCCTCATAGATATTAGTAGAATCAATAAGTAAATCAATTCCATAATCCGCATCATAGGCTTGACCCGTTGATAATGAAGCAAGACTGTCTCGCATCATTACCAGTTCCTCTTCTGAAAGAGAAGACAAGTAAAGACCAAAGGAGGCTGGCGTTTCGATTACCTCTTCGCTTCGAGAATTTGAAGGAAGCAAGTTTTTAAATTTCTCAGAGAAATCTTTCACAGCGTCTGTCGAATATAGACAATAAAGATTTTCTATCTCTGTTTCATTTAGTGAGATTTGTTCTGAACCATGTTCAAAGACAGGCTCTTCTTGTGTACATGAATAAATACACATAGTTAGCGTAGCTAACAGTAAGAAGTAAAACTTTTTCATTGTAATTAAATTATATATCATTCTATTAACAATATATATTATACGATGGTTCATCTGGCTTTCCTAATTTTGGGAAAATATCCATTTTTTCTGTCAGGCCGAAATAGCAGTGCATAATTAAAGATATCAGAAATAGCGGGCCCAGCTCCTATCGTTGACAACCCACATCTCTTATATTCTTAATCATGATCATGCACTTTTCGGCTTGCCCAAAATCTCCCAATTTAGCAGAGCCTTAACTTAGCGTGAGTTCAACGAAATTAAACAGTTGAAAATTTGGTAATTAGCGATAAACATATTAAATTTATAGTGCTAAAACAAACCAATACTCTTATCGCTATGCTCACCGAAGACAAAAATACTGAAATATTCGTAATGGACGATGAATTTTGCAAAGTTTTTAATGCCATGCTCACCCGCAGATGACTTGAAGAGCCACGAAAAGGCCGCAAAGGTGACTACGGCTACAACGCCCGCACCGATGTATACGAGAACCTCCTCGCCGCAGGTGTCATCGACCCTGCCAAGGTTACCCGCGTAGCCCTCGAGAATGCAGCCTCTATCGCAGGCATGTTCCTCACCACCGAGTGCGTTATCGCTCAGAAGAAAGAAGAAGCTCCCGCAGCTCCCGCCGCCGGTATGGGTGGCATGGGCGGCATGATGTAAGCCTCTCGATAATATAAACTAAAAGCTGTGTTTGATTTAACCATTAATCACAGCTTTACACAAAAATCGCCCCCAACCGAGGGCGATTTTTGTGTTTCATATATAACAGACAAGACCAATATTGGATATTCACTATTTTTCATAAAAACAAAATATAATTGCCCAAAAAGTTTCCATATATGGAAAACAATTTATACCTTTGCATTGTAATATAATAGACACCGTAAATGGCCGAACCTCCAAAATACAAAATTATAATCTCCGAGGAAGTAGACAAATTCCTTGAGACAGTCAGCCCCAAGGCCAAAGCTAAGATATTCTACAACATCAATTTAGTTGCAGCAGGAGTGATGAATAAAGAATTATTCAAAAAACTTGACGGGGCTGATATTTGGGAGTTTAGAACTCTTTTTGGAGGAGTCGCATATAGACTTTTATCATTCTTCGACACAGACAATCAAGCACTTATCATAACTACTCATGGTTTTATAAAGAAAACTCAAAAAACTCCCAAGAAAGAGATAGACCGAGCAAAAGCAATACGAACTGAATATTTCAAACAAAAATAATATGGCGATGAAGTTTTATACACTGGAAGAAATGACCGATAAGCATATCGGTAAACGCGGCACTCCGGAAAGAGAAAGTTTTGAGGCTGAACTTGAGGCTGCTTTGATTGGCGCTTCTATCAAAGAAGCCCGAAAATCCATGAACCTCACGCAAAAGGAACTCGGCGAGAGAGTCGGCGTTCAAACCGCCCAAATTTCAAAGATTGAGAGTGGCAGGAATTTGACTATATCGACTATAGTAAGGATTCTTAATGCACTCGGACTATCAGCCGACTTTTCAATCCAAGGTCTTACCCCTGTACGCTTGGGAATAGGCTCTAAAGCCTGTCAGTCTTGATTTAACTGATTTTATTTTGCAAACTCCAGATAGCACATATTCAAAGTTTATCGATTCAGTAGGCACATCTCACCGGGTGTGCCTTTATTGTATCCTTGCCCCTTTTGATTTTGGCTGTTATTAATTTTCTTATCTTGGCATAAATTTGTAATTTTGCATGTTGAACTATGACAGCTATCGACTTGATATTATTGGCGATTATCGCCATAGCACTTATAACAGGCTGGATGCGCGGGCTCGTGCGTCAGGTAGGCACTGTTGCCGGTATTATTCTCGGCATAATAGTATGCCGTGTCTTCGGAGCTGAGATTGCCGACTATTTCGTCAGCCGCGGCGCCGACCATGCTTCTATAGCGAGGGCTTGCGTCTACGCGGTTCTGTTTGTAATAGTGTTTTTGAGCTGCAACCTGTTGGCAAGGCTCCTCAGCTCGATTCTCAAAGCCGTAAAACTCGGCATGCTCGACAGAGCCGGCGGCGCTGTGATGCGGACATTCCTGTGGCTGCTATTTACATCGCTGGCCATTAACATATATCTGGGAATATGCCCCTCCGACAAGGCGCGATTCAATCGTGCCGACAAGCCATGGCGTAATATCACAGTGCAGATTGCTCCTAAACTTTTAGGCTATTTAGCAAACTGACCGAACGCATTTTTTGTTATCTCTATTGCATAACTTACAAGCAATGAACGAAACACCCCAAAAGCCCGAAAGCAACGACGACGTACTGTCGCAGGCTACAACGGGCGAATACAAATACGGTTTTACTTCCGACATCGACACCGAAATCATACCTGCCGGCCTGTCGGAGGAAGTGATACGCCTCATCTCGGCCAAAAAGGGCGAGCCCGAGTGGCTGCTCGATTTCCGCCTCAAGGCCTACCGCCACTGGCTTACCCTTGAGCCGCCGACTTGGGCTCACCTCACAATACCGCCAATCGACTTCCAGGCCATAAGCTACTACGCAGCCCCCAAGGATGCCGAGCGCCCAAAGAGCCTCGACGAAGTTGACCCTGCCCTGATTGATACTTTCAACCGCCTCGGCATACCCCTCGAAGAGCAGAAACAGCTGTCGGGTATGGCTGTCGACGCGGTTATGGACTCGGTTTCGGTGCGTACCACACACCGCGAGCGTCTCGCCGAAATGGGCATTATTTTCTGCTCGTTCTCCGAGGCCGTGCGCGAGTACCCCGACCTGGTACGCAAGTACCTGGGCAAGGTGGTGAGCTTCCGCGACAACTTCTATGCCGCGCTCAACTCGGCGGTATTCTCCGACGGCTCATTCGTATACATCCCCAAGGGCGTACGCTGCCCCATGGAACTGTCGACATACTTCCGTATCAATGCCTCGGGCACAGGCCAGTTTGAACGCACACTTATCGTTGCCGACGATGATGCCTACGTAAGCTATCTCGAAGGCTGCACAGCACCTATGCGCGACGAAAACCAGCTCCACGCGGCTATCGTAGAGATTATTGTCGAAGACCGTGCAGAGGTAAAATATTCTACCGTGCAGAACTGGTATGCCGGTGATGCCGAAGGCCGTGGCGGTGTATACAATTTTGTCACCAAGCGAGGCCTCTGTCGCGGCGACTATTCCAAATTATCGTGGACGCAGGTCGAGACAGGTTCGGCAATCACTTGGAAATACCCTTCGTGCGTGCTTGCAGGCGAAGGCTCGGTAGGCGAATTCTACAGCGTAGCCGTTACCAACAAGATGCAGCAGGCCGACACCGGCACCAAGATGATACATATCGGCTCGAATTCGCGAAGCACCATTGTGAGCAAAGGCATCTCGGCAGGCAACAGCCAAAACAGCTACCGCGGCCTCGTAAAGGTCGCACCTCAGGCCGAGGGCGTGCGCAATTACACCCAGTGCGACTCGCTGCTACTCAGCTCTACCTGCGGCGCTCACACATTCCCCGTTATCGAGGTCGCCAACAACTCGGCTATCGTAGAGCACGAGGCCACCACTTCAAAAATTTCCGAAGACCAGATTTTCTACTGCAACCAGC
The DNA here is from genome assembly GCA_001689415.1 of Bacteroidales bacterium M2. GTDB lineage: Bacteria > Bacteroidota > Bacteroidia > Bacteroidales > Muribaculaceae > CAG-873. Next base: position 23,869 of record LUJM01000051.1, read on the forward strand.
GCGGCATACCCACCGAGGAAGCCGTCGGCCTGATTGTCAACGGATATGCCAAGGAAGTGATGAACAAACTGCCAATGGAGTTTGCCGTCGAAGCACAGAAGCTCCTCGAAATCACCCTCGAAGGCAGCGTAGGATAATATTTAATCGAAGTTACATTGACAAACATATACAGCTATGGCTGAAGAATTATTGAAAGTAAGCAATCTGCATGCCGGCATCGATGGCAAGGAAATCCTCCGCGGTGTCGACCTCACCATACGTCCCGGCGAAGTTCACGCTATTATGGGTCCTAACGGTTCGGGCAAGAGTACCCTCTCGGGTGTGCTTGCCGGTGATCCGAGATATACCGTCACCGCCGGTACGGCCATGTTCCATGGCGTAGACCTGCTGGCACTTTCTCCCGAAGACCGCTCGCACGAAGGTCTATTCCTGTCCTTCCAGTACCCGGTCGAGATTCCGGGCGTGACAATGGTCAACTTCATGCGTGCTGCCGTCAATGCCAAGCGCAAATACCTCGGCGAAGAGCCTATGAGCGCCGCCGACTTCCTAAAGATGATGCGCCAGAAACGTGCGATTGTAGAGCTTGACAACAAGCTCGCATCACGCTCGGTAAACGAAGGTTTCTCGGGCGGCGAAAAGAAGCGCAACGAGATTTTCCAAATGGCCGTACTCGAGCCCCGTCTGTCGATTCTCGACGAGACTGACTCGGGCCTCGACATCGATGCTCTGCGCATCGTGGCCGGTGGTGTTAACAAACTGCGCAACGACCGCAACGCCACAATCGTGATTACTCACTATCAGCGTCTGCTCGACTATATCAAGCCCGACGTGGTTCACATCCTCTACAAAGGCCGAATCGTGCATACCGGAGGCCCCGAGCTGGCGCTCGACCTCGAGGAACGCGGATACGACTGGATCAAACAAGAAGCCGACAAACTATGAATGCAGCAGAAGCTTTCGGGCAATATCTCGCGCTGATACAGGACAATATCGGACTCTTCGACAAAGAGCCCGCCCTGCTTGCCGCCTTGCGCGATGATGCCATTGGCTCGCTGCCCGACCTGATAGAACAATACCGCAGCGACAAGAACCTGCCGCTGCAATGCCGCCCCGACACCCTCTTTGCTCCCGACTACGGTATCAACCTGCAGCATCTCGAGATGACTGCCGACGTAGCTGCGGCTTTTCACTGCGGGGTACCGAATCTCAACTGCTATCTTGCCGTTGTTGTAGGCGATGTAGTACACATGACCGATTCGGTATCACGACTACCCGAAGGGCTCGAGGTATACAGCCTGCGCAATATCCCCGAAAAATACATCGACGATGCCAAGGCTGCGGCTGCGAAAGGCAGCAAGCTCAATTCGCTCCTGCTCACCGACGGCATATATATCCGTGTGGCTCAGGGCTGCAGGGTAGAAAAGCCTGTGCAGGTAGTCAACCTCTTCAACTCCGAGACCGCCATGCTCACACCGCGACGTGTGATCGTGGATGCACGCCCCGATTCGAGTCTGCGACTGTTGCTGTGCGACCACAGCCAGAGCCCGGCGACACCCCACCTCAATACCGAGGTAGTGAACGTATCGGTTGGCGAAGGCGCCCGCGTGGAAGTATACGATATCGAGGAGTCAGCCCCGGCAACACGCCGATACTGGCAGTTGTTTGCAAGCCAGGCACAAAACTCCGAGCTTGTGGTCAACACCACATACCTTCACGGTGGTGTGACATATAATGAATACAACATCGATGTCGATGGCGACGGATGCTACACCAATCTTAGCGGCCTCGCAATCTGCACCGGCGAGCAGACCGCGGCCAACAAGGTGACTTTGCGTCATCGTGGCCGTCACTGCACCAGCCGACAACTGTTCAAGACAGCCGTATTCGACCGCGCCCACGGTTGGTTTGGTGGTCGTGTGGTAGTAGAAACAGATGCATTCTTTACCGATGCAGCGCAGACCAACCGCAATATCCTCGCGTCGCCCGAGGCGAAGATGGATGCTTCGCCTCAGCTCGAAATTTATTGCGACGAAGTAAAGGCAAGTCACGGCGCCACCACCGGCCAGCTCGACGAACGCGCCCTCTTCTACATGCAAAGCCGAGGTATCCCCGGCGACGAGGCCCGCAGAATGCTCACACAGGCATTTATGACCGACGTAATCGACAATATCGGCTACGAGGTACTGCGTCAGCGCCTGCATGTGCTCGTAGAGAAGCGTCTCAACGGCGATTCGGCATCATGCAGCAGCTGTGCCTCTGCATGCCATTCTAACAATACAGAGATATGACACCAGATTTCGAAGCCCTGCGAAAAGATTTCCCTATCCTCGACCGTAAAGTCAACGGCCGCGACCTGATATATCTCGACAACACCGCCACCAGCCAGACTCCGCGCGTGGTTGTCGATGCCGTAGACAATGCGTACTACAACCGCCGTGCCAACGTACACCGAGGCGTGCACACCCTGTCGCAGGAAGCCACGGCTGCAATGGAATCTACAAGGGCGCGAATCAGGGAATATATCAATGCAGCTTCGTCCGACGAGATTATTTTCACCCGAGGCACTACTGAGGCTATCAACCTTGTGGCATCAAGCTACGGCGAACTGCTGCAGGCCGGCGACGAAATTATTCTCACCATTATGGAGCACCACTCCAATATCGTGCCATGGCAACTCTTGCAGGGTCGCAAAGGCATAGTAATCAAGGTGGTGCCTATTCATGCCGACGGCACTCTCGACCTCGAGGTATACCGCAGTCTGTTTACCGACCGTACACGGCTCGTATCGGTATGCCATGTATCCAATGTACTCGGCACTATCAACCCTGTGGCCGAGATGATATCGTACGCCCATGCCAAAGGCGCATTGGTATGTATCGACGGAGCACAGGCAAGTGCCCATGAACGTATCGACGTACAGGCTCTCGGCGCTGATTTCTATGCCTTTTCATCCCATAAAATGTATGGTCCCACCGGTATAGGCATCCTATATGGCCGCCGCGAACTCCTCGAGGCAATGCCCCCCTATCAAGGTGGCGGCGAGATGATAGGGCACGTAAGTTTTCAGGGCACCACATGGGCCGACCTGCCATATAAATTCGAAGCCGGCACACCCGACTATATCGGAGCGGCGGCATTCAAGACCGCTATTGACTATATCGACGGCATAGGCATAGAGAATATCGCGGCCCACGAGCACGAATTATTAGTACATGCCACCGATGCGATGCTTGGCATTCCCGGCCTTCGCATCTTCGGCACAGCCCCCGACAAGGCCGCCGTGATATCATTCCTCATCGGCGAAGCCCACCACTACGATACCGGCGTGTTGCTCGACCAGCTCGGCATAGCTGTGCGCACCGGTCATCATTGCGCCCAGCCGCTAATGGAGGCCTATGGCATCGAAGGCTCGGTCCGTGCATCGTTCGCACTCTACAACACCCACGCCGAAGTCGACACATTCGTCGCCGCCCTCAAGCGCGTCGCTTCGATGCTTTGCTAAAGCGAATCGTCGATTTTATGTGCTTTTCACCAAATTGAATCATCGATTTTGTGTAACTTTTGCTTGATTTAATCGTCGATTTTGCGTAACTTTGCCCAAAATCAGCAAGTTAACCACATATGTATAGAAAAGCATACCAACGGCTCTTAGAGTGGAAACATAAAACCGACCGCAAGCCCCTATTACTATTAGGGGCTCGTCAGGTTGGCAAGACTTGGCTAATGAAAGAGTTCGGAGCCAATGAGTATGTCAATGTGGTATATATCAACTGCGATGCAGAGCCACTTGCCAAAGAGTTGTTTCAAAACGACTACGACATACGCCGACTCCTTCTTGGCTTCCAAGCAATCAGCGGACAGACAATAGAAGAGGGCAACACTCTCATTATCCTCGACGAACTTCAAGAAGCTCCACGGGGTTTGCATAGCCTCAAGTATTTTTGCGAAAATGCCCCCGGCTATCATGTTATAGCAGCAGGTTCTTTACTCGGTGTGACCTTGGCGCATAGCGAGTCATTCCCGGTTGGGAAAGTCGACATGCTCAAAATCTACCCTATGGATTTCGAGGAATTTCTCGAGGGCATAGGACAAAAACAGCTTTGCGATGTACTGGCAAGTCACGACGAAATATTAGTCGATACCTTTGCCGCAAAAATTACCGACTACCTATTTCAATATTACTTTGTCGGAGGCATGCCCGAAGTTGTTGCTTCGTTTGCGCAAAAGAACGATTTGAATTTAGTACGCAGCCTACAATCAGCCATTATTGACGCATACCGCCGCGACATCGCAAAACACTCGTCGAAAACGGAATCTATTCGTATCGGGCAGGTTTTACAAAGCCTGCCTTCGCAACTGGCCAAAGAAAACAAGCGATTCATATACAGCGCCGTAAAGAAAGGCTCGCGTGCGGCTGAATTTGAAATCGCGATTCAGTGGCTTATCGATGCCGGGTTAGTGTACAAGGTGAGCAGGGTCAACAAAGTGGCTGTACCTCTGCGCTTCTATGAGGACATCGAAGCTTTCAAATTGTTCTTCCTCGACATTGGCCTGTTATGCTGTATGGCTGATGTTCCGGCCTCTGCAATGCTGATAAATACCGATGCCCTAACCGAGTACAAAGGCATGGTTTCAGAACAATACGTGGCGCAACAATTATCGTCGGCCGATATCGATCTTTTTTATTGGAGCAACCCACGTACTCCGGCTGAACTTGATTTTGTAGTGCAACTTAACGGACGAGTCTACCCTATCGAAGTGAAGGCAGGAGCAAACGTACGAGGCAAATCGCTGTCGCAATTTCTCAAAGAAAACGACACAGCAGAAGGCCTACGCTACTCACTGCTCCCTTACAAGCAGCAAGACCGTCTCACCAATATACCACTCTACGAATTGCCATTCAGGATATAGCATTTCAGCCCTACCCTCCGCTATCAAAAGATGCAGACATAGCCCTCGTCTGATATTTTGCCTGATATAAGGAAACATAAAGACATAAGGTCGAAAAGTCACAAAAGGATTATTTCTTTTGTGGCTTTTTTTTAATTACACTTAGCCCCCGGCAATGGCCAAATTGGGTAATAAAAATCGTCCAAATTAGGAAATGCAAACCGTCCAAATTTGGTAATTCAACTCACCAATAAATAGAATTAATCTTGTTTCAGAGGGTGGTACAAGCCATATTTGGGTCTATGAGCGTAAAGACCCCTCAGAGGTTATAAGCGCTCCGACCACAATGTACTAATAGCTTATATTCAGAATATACATACGAAGGAGAAGCCGGCGCGGCCGTTGCCTACGGTGGGGATGAGTGAAGAGGTGACTTTGGGGCTCTTTTTGCCCAAGTGCAATGAGCGGGTGTCGCTGCCTCGGAAGAGGTTGACTACCTCGTTGACGGGGTCGGCGATGAATACTACGATATTGCCGATAATCCTCGATCCAAACAAGGTATAGTCGTGGCTCACAATGTGGCGTTTGAGCTTATAGAACAATTCGCCCATTACGCTGCCTACCAGCGGGGTAATGAATAAATCCTGAATCGAAGGGCGTTCCATACACGCCTCGATGCCATATTCCCAGCCTATGGTAGAGATACATGCCGAGTATAGCAGCGACTGGTAGAAGTTGAAGCCGCACGATCTTGCCGCCATGAAGTATGCCGCTCCGGCGTAGGGGTGAAGCACATAGTTGAAAATCGGGTTGTCGTGGTCCCATTCCGGGCCGCGCTTGAATACATTCTTATACCAACGGTTGTAGAACGGGTCTTTTTGCAGCTCGGCACGATTCCAAGAGGTGGCATCCTCGGGCAGGCATTCGAGTACCAAAAGCGTGGAAACGAATGCTCCCGACAGTACAGCGGTGTTGATCCACATACGGTGCCAGTTGGGCGAACTGCCTGTGAGTGAGTACGGCAGGCCATAAATCGACGGCGGATTTTTCTTTAATTCTATTTCCCGGCAATAGCTAAGAGCCGTGGTATCGAGCTCAGCCTGAGATACATCGGGCATTTCGCCGACGAGCTGAACACTTTCGAACTCCTCGATAACAGCGATGCTGTCGGTAGTCCGGGCTTGTGCTGAAAGCACGCTTAGCAGCAGACTTAATATGATTGAGAGAGGTAAAGGTTTCATAATGTCGTGAATCTTTTTTGCGTAATGTTGAAGCATTGACTTGCTTCGCATCTACACTGCTAAGCTCATCAATGATATATAATTAAAACAACTATTAGGTCGTTTTGTCGCAGTCAAATTACTAAAGAATTGAAAAAAGGCAAATAAGAGCTTTGTCGACAAGTCTAATTTTGTGGTCTCATACCAAAATTATAGACATTATGAAAGCTTTTGTTATCATCGACAACGGCCATGGCTGCGGTACTGCCGGAAAGTGCAGTCCCGATGGCCGTTACCGCGAGTGGTTGCGGACGAGGGAACTCGCCCGGGCCATAAAGTATGAATTGGAGCGAGTTCGAATCGAGGCGCATCTACTTGTTCCGGAAGACGAGGACATCGATCTTGCCACGCGATGCAGGCGTGCCAATGCCTTGTGTACATCCGGGCGCAATGCGGTGTTGGTATCGCTGCACAGCAATGCCGCAGGCTCCGGAATCAAATGGCATACGGCCTCGGGCTGGAGTGTTTTCGTCGCCCCTAATGCATCGGCGCAGTCGCGGCACTTGGCCACACTACTCTACGGTCAGGCCATGGCAAGGGGGCTGAGGGGCAACAGGGCAATACCTAAGGATTCATACCTGACAGCCAACCTGGCAATATGCCGCGATACGGTATGTCCGGCGGTGCTGACTGAAAATATGTTTCACGACAACAGGCAGGATGTTGATTTTCTGATGTCCGAGCAGGGATTCCGAGCGATTGTAGACCTGCATGTTGCAGCAATACGCGAGTATTATGGTATTTAGTCGTTACCTAATAGTGGCATTGCTGATGTTTTCGGCCGGATTTATGCTTGGGCGGATGAGCACAAAATCGAAGACCGAGCTCAAGGTCGAGCGCCTGACCGATACGGTGGTCATACGCCAGCCCGAAATCATGGTGGTACACACGCTTGCGCCCGACACTGTGAGACTTGCCGTGGTTGACACCTTGCACGACACAACACATGTGCTGGTAGAAGTACCGCGCCAGCAACACCGGTACGAGGGCGAGGGCTATCAGGCATGGGTGAGCGGATTTCGCCCCTCGCTCGACAGTATTGTAATCGAGCGGCAGATACTGCTGCCACAAGCCAAGCCCCGCCGCTGGTCGGTAGGGCTTCAGGCAGGAATCGGAGCAACGCCGAGGGGCATACAGCCCTATATCGGCGTCGGGATAAGTTTTAAATTATACTGAGATAAGGACGGCATGTCGGCAGATTAAAAATCTCGCCGACATTTCTTTTGCTGAAAACCAAAGAGGTGAAGGTTTCGATGCTCACCTCGAGGTCGGCACGGGTGTCGCAGCAGTCGTATTTCTCACAATCGCCGTCGGCAACGAGGTAGAAACCGGTGTTTTCGGATAGAAGACCGTCGGTAATCTTGATGATATGGTGCAGACCTTTGTGCTTGGCTGCCATGGCCTTGAGCATGGGCAGCGGGTCTACAATCCTTGCCATGCCACGGCTTCTCAAGAAATTTTTATCACCCGACAACGGCGGGGTATCTACCACGAATGTCTTGTGAGGCTCGAGGCGGCGAAGTTCCGACAATACCTTCATCGCCAAAGGCTCGGTGTCGGCGAGGAGCAGATGCACTGCCACATTGTCGTCGGACGTAGTGGCAACGAGGATTGCGTCGCCCACACCGTCGGTAGCGCCGAGTATACGGCTGTTCGGAATGGTCGACAGCTCGTCGCGGATGCGGGCAAAATCGGCGGCGCTGTGCACGATGCCGCAGCCGAATTTCTTTTCAAGGGATGCAAGCATCTGTGCCGTAGGCTCGATGATGTCGCCGCAGCTGCCGTCGAAAACATGCGAGGCGGTATACCTGAGTTCGTCGGCGTAGAAAACTGTGGCAAAGGAAAACCTGTCGAAATAAAAGAACAGATGCCTCCGGGGCGGAACAAGTACGCAGAGGGTCTTCCCCCTGCTTCGCGCCGCCGCCAGGGTATCCACAATAAGATGTGATGCCGCACCACGGGCACGAGCTTCCGGTCGTGTGCTTAGATATTTTATCGCCACAGCATCGAGCATAGCATCTTGATAGGCAAATTGATACGGCAGAGCCATGAGCGATGCCACAGGTTTGCCCGAACCGTCGAGACAGACCATGATATCTTGGTCGCATACGTCAGCGGCATCGGTGAGCCACTTTGAATGCGCGTCGCTGCGATTGGCAGCCATATATACCTGATTGAATATTTCGCGGGTAGTCATTCGTTCCAGTAATTGCGGAGTGGGTATCGCTGGGGCCTCATGAGCAGTCGCAGACCGGTAGAAAATGTCCAGTAATTCCACATCCAGTTGATTAAAACCACGGCTCGGTTTCGCATGCCGAGAATCGACATAAGGTGAACCAAGAGCCAAGCCCACCAAGCCGTACGCCCCGACAGGTGCATCTTGCCGATGTCGACCACGGCACGGTTGCGGCCTATTGTTGCCATCGATCCTTTGTCGTGGTATGTAAACGGCGCAGGGTGGCGCTCGGGATGATTGAGGTTGCGGGCAAGGTTTGCGCCTTGCTGCAAAGCGGCCTGGGCTACCTGTGGATGACCGTGGGGATATTCGGCAGTAGGCATCAAAGCGATGTCGCCGATAGCGTAAATACCGTTTGTGCCCACTACGCGGTGGTATTCGTCTACGACCCAGCGGTTGCCGTGTCCCGGGGCTACATCGGTGCCTTTGATGTCGAAAGTAACCCCGGTAACCCCGGCAGTCCATATTACGGTGTCGGTGTGTATTTCCGAGCCGTCGGTAAAAGTGAGCACGCGGTCGGTGTAGCTTTTCATCGTCTTGTTGAGCTGAACGTCCACACATAGTTGTCCGAGCCCCTTGAGGGCATCGGCGCTTGATTTGGGACCCATTGCTCGCAACAGTGCATCGGAGCCCTCTACCAGGATTACTCTAACCTCGTCGGGGTCGATCGACGGATATTCACGCTTGATTATGAAGCGTTTCATTTCGCCCAAAGCCCCGGCGATTTCGACACCGGCAGGACCACCGCCAACAACCACAAAGGTGAGCAGGCTGCGGCGACGGATAGCATCGCTGCAGAGCGAAGCACGCTCGAGGCGGTCGAGAACTTCGTTGCGGCATCGAATCGCCTCGGGGGTGCTTTTGAGGGTAAAAACGTGCTTTTCGAGGTCGGCGATACCGAAGAAATTATTTGTGGTACCGGCAGCGATTACAAGAGCGTCGTAGGGCAAGGTTTCGAACTGTGTCGACACAGTGTGCGCCCCGGCATCGATAGTGCTTACCGAGCCCATATGGTATTCGGCCCCATGGTAACGGCGACCGATGAGTTCGCGGCGCAGAGGGAAGCATATACTTGCCGGTTCGAGACCCGACGAAGCCACCTGGTAGAACAGAGGCGGGAAGGAGTGGTAGTTGTTTCGATCAATGATCACAACATCCCAAATCTTCTTGTCAACTTTCTTGACCAGATTCAGCCCGGCGAAACCGCCGCCTATTATGATGAGTTTTTTCTTTGCCATGATTACAGACTTACAATATTGAAACAAATCGAATCGCGATAGAGTTTTGGTATAATGAAACGGTGATAACGTTGAGGCCCGGAGTAACGCAGAAATCGTCAAGGTCAGGGTGTCAAGATCTTTTGTTGATTTGCAATTGTCAAATCATAAGCCGATTTCGTTTGGAACATCAAGGTCTCTATGGTTTTCGAAAAATGAGGCCGTGGGCGATTCTGTCTTTAAAGCCTCGGGCTCAGATAAAATAAGTGTAAAGCATAACGGCGTTATAATTGATTTTGAAATATTTAAGCCCGGACATAATAGATAAACTAAAATTTGGAGTATTAGAATATTAAGCTTATATTTGCAAAAGGAATATCGAGCAATCCATAATGAATACTACCCAAATATCAAACTATATTAGGGCTTTTATTTTTAGTCACAATTAATCAGCATTATTTATGAAACATCTTATTATTACATTTATATTGGCAATGATAGTTGCGATGTCGGTAAAGGCCGAGATTGAGACTATCAATGTGGATGTAGAAGAAGCAGCAATTACAGATTCTAAACTTGTAGAGTTTCTAAGTGGTAGGATCGTGCCATTTCTAAAAGCCAACGATATACATCCTATCTACAACGAAGTACGTGTGTCTAAATCAGATGATTCGGTTTTCACCATTACTGCAATTAATGGTACAACCGGATTGCCGTCGATTCTCGCTTGTGTGAGGAACAATAAATGCTAT
>LUJM01000052.1 GCA_001689415.1 Bacteroidales bacterium M2
AGCCGGGGAAGCGCAAAGGTGGAACATTAAGGTTTTTATCTTTCTTATCTTGTGGCATAGGAATAGGCTATTAGTCGTTTTCTGATTCTGTTTGATCTGAGATCGTGGAATCTGCGAGAGGAATTAACTCAAATTCCAATTCTGAAGAAGCAATATTCAGTTTATTGAATATGTAGCGGATTTCACTCATTTTTGTTTTGGTACTACAAGACGAATGAACATAACAACCTTCTGCGAATTGCGTTCTGGAGTTGTCTGTTCCGGGATTGTCATGCAACCAGAATCGAGCATTACACAGAACTCTAATAGATGATGGAGAATCTTTATAGATTAACTGGCAAAGGGTAACAATCATGTCTTTCCATGAATCCACCTTATGTCGTTCACCCTTGAATGAGAACGCCGCAATAAACCGGCCTGTCAATTCCATATCTTCATCCTCAAAGAACACGTGGTCAGTGTCTTTTTCAGCAGGCTTGAAAGTTGTAGTAATCATCGGCCACAGATTCAAGAAGCGATTATATAGAATCTGTTGCCGTTCAAGCAATTCTTTCTCCGTCCACTGATCCACTTCCTTAAGATAATTGCTTAACGAGAAATGGCTATCCTTAAATCCATAAATGTGCTTGCCTTTATGGTCATAGCCTGCTTTCTTTTCAGCATATATCCGATTGCCATAACTACTGTTATAGCCCGTAAGCGTCAAGTTGGCAAAAGTATGGAGATATTTTTCATGAATCTTTTCAGCATCCGCGCCAAGTTCCTGTTTCCATGCCGATGATAATGTTTGGGGCATGATATGCTCGATTGTGTACTCACCCTTCTCCATGTGAGGCACAATATTCTCCCATTTGCCTTCGGCGTTATCACAGTTCTCCATTCTTTCAAACAAAAAATAGCGATAAGCCATCGGGATTCTATACACTTGACGCGTCTTAAATCCTTCCGACAATATGGAATCTGAAGGATATTCACCGGAACCTTGCCTCTTTAACAAAACAAATTTCAAAACCTCGGCATACGAAGATGCCGGAAGTGCCCGTTGCTTTTCTTCCTCCAACAAACGCAAGACATCATGATGAAGGACTGCAAAAGCTTTGTTCATAGCATTTGCCGGGTATCCACACATTATGCGACGGGCCCAATAGCCCTCTATAATGTCGAAGACTTCGAAAATCTGATCATTGGTCAAGATATTATCGTAGGCATACTTGAGGAACACCATATAGAATGTCATTCCTACGGTTGAGCCTATGGTAGATAACTGCCGAAATTTGGCGTTTAGTTTAGGCGATTCTGACTTAAATTTACTGAAAATATTATAATAACGAGCATATTCCGTCATGTCTGACATAACATCCTCTCTTGACATACCCATACGCTCAACAAAAGACTTGAATTCAAAGTATAGGTTGTCAATGTTGGAAATTGATTTGGTGTAGACTGTCAGATAATCCCTGATAAACATCGTAGGATTATAATCGGTATACTCCTCTATCTTATTCCAATACTTATCATAGCACCGCTCCTGCTCGTCATTGTCCATCGACATAAGAAGATAATTGCGAATCTTGTCTGCCTCGCTCAAATCCAATCCGGTAGAGTTCAGACTCTCAAAAATGAGTTGGGCATCATCATCACGTTCAAGGCGAATGTCTATGACTATAAGCTTTTTGATAGACTCAAAGATATCCTCAAGAGTTAAATTGCATGATTTTATCAAGTCATAAAATAGCTCATAATTTCGGGTAACATTTGAATCTGTCACATATTTTTCAGGTTCCTCATATATCAGAGCATCAAATGACTTCATGTCATTCTTAATCGGTTTTAACTTGACCTTACGTTCATTGTCCTGATACTCATCAACTATGTATGTCTTATAGATTTTTTCAATCTTTCTAGGGTCATCGCATCTAAGATCTCCTTTCTTTGCCGCATTGACCATAGCAATCAGCAACAAAGAAATTGTTGTGATACGCTGTTGCCCATCTATGACAAGATAATCATCATTGTAATCATTCGCCCGTCCAACAACAATACTCCCGAAGAAATGGGATTTCCTTCCTTCTTCATGAAGTTTAACTAAATCGTGGAATAAGTGCCGACAGTGCTTTATTTCCCAGTCGTAATTACGTTGATACAATGGGATAATGAACCGTTTATCCGCGCCTTCAAAGAACCGTAGTAAGTGTTTATCTTCTCCTTTCATAAGATTCTCTTAAATTATTCCGAGTTCACGGAGATAGCCTTCGATTTCTTTGTCGAGGTCTGCTCGTTTGGCCTCCAGTTCTTTGATTTCAGCCATGACTGCTTTGATGTCGATAGGTTCTTCTTCCTCGAATGTGTCAACATAACGGGGAATGTTGAGATTGTAGTCATTGTCAGCGATTTCCTGAAGAGTAGCACAATGGCTATATTTCTCTATTTCCTTACGGTCGCGATAGGTCTCGACAATCTTGCGGATATGTTCTTCCCGGAGCTTATTCTGGGTCTTGACTTTCTCAAACTCCTTGCTGGCATCGATGAAAAGAATATTATCATCCTCCTTACGGCATTTCTTCACCACGATTATACAGGTAGGAATCTGTGTCCCGTAAAAGATATTTGCCGGAAGTCCGATAATTGCATCCACATAATTCTTATTCTCGATGAGAAAACGACGAATCACACCTTCAGCATTACCGCGGAACAGGACGCCATGAGGAGCTACACAAGCCATAGTCCCACCATCATTGAGGTGATAAATCATGTGTAGGATAAAAGCGTAGTCAGCAGTTTTGCGGGGAGCCAAACGTCCGGCTTTGCTGAATCGGTCATCATTGTTGAATTTGTCTGCTGCACTCCATTCGGCTGAGAAAGGTGGATTTGCCACGACTGCGTCAAACTGTTTGTCTCCGAAAGCATCGGCCTCAAGTGTATCGCCGTTCTCAATCTTGAAGTTGCTGAACTTGATGCCATGAAGGAGCATATTCATACGGGCAAGATTGTAGGTCGTAGGATTCTTTTCCTGACCGAATATCTCAACCGCATGACCAATGTTAGCAGCACGAATAAGCAAGGAACCGGAGCCACAAGTCGGATCATATACGTTGCGCAAACGGTTATGTCCGAGAGTGACAATCTCTGCGAGAATGCGGCTCACCTCTTGTGGAGTGTAGAATTCACCGGCTTTCTTACCCGCTCCGGCGGCGAACTGAGAAATCATGTATTCGTATGCATCGCCGAGAATGTCGATCTGCGTTGCTTCATCTGCACCGAAGTCAATACCATTAAGTGCAACAAGGACGCTGCTGATAAGATTGTTCTTATCGTCAGCTGTTTTGCCCAGCTTTGGCGATGCCAAATCAATATCCGAGAAAAGCCCTCCGAAATCTTCTTCACTTTCCTGTCCGAGTGTACTATCCTCAATTCGTTTCAGAGAACGCTCCAGTTGTGGAAGAATATTTTCCTTACGGTTAATACGGTCTATGATTGAAGTGAAAAGATATTGTGGTTCAACGAAATATCCGATATTTTCCAGGCACTGCTTTTTAACTTCTCCTTGAAGTTCGATGGCCTCTTCTTCCTGACTTTCCCAAAGCTGCTTGAATGTTATTCCGTCATTTTCAAGAGCCTGATCTGCATATTTCTCAATCTTTTCAGAAAGATATTTATAAAATATGAATCCAAGCGAAAAATACATGAATTCATTCGCAGACATATTTCCTCGCAGGTTATTGGCCACTGCCCACAGCTGAGTGCGCAATTTTTGTTGAAGTTCTTCGCTCATCTTTTCGGCTAATTATATTTCTCGTTTAGGTCTTAATCAGTCCCAGCTGAATGTTCTTATTAGATTACGAAGTCGGTCTACAATACGGTTGAGAGTACGTCGACGAGCCACAAGCCCAAGTTTCTTGCCTTTCAAAGCCTCTTGGATTATCTCGGTCTGTTCTTTCTGAACATAATCGTATTCCGACACATATTTGTTGATTACCTCAATGGGTATTTCTTCTTCCTCTGCTATACGTTCAATCGCACGTCCCTTCTCCTTACGGATGTATTGATTAAGACGTTCTTCAAGGTCGATACTGCCATCGGCTTTCTTGTCGCGCATGAAGCCTTCCTTGTCATTATCAACAGTCTGGAGAATGAAGCCGTCAATCAGTTGAGTCTTGCTTCGCAATTCGGCATCCTTTATCATCGTGTCAAGAATTTCCTGGCGTTTTTCAGGATAATCCTCGGCATTTGGATCAAGATCTGCTATCAAACTCAAGATATATGCGACATTTATTATATCGCTATGGAGAAGTTCGAGACAGAAATCAATATCATCCAGTGACGGTTCGACATCATTGTTATCATCGGAAGGAGTATTATCTTGAACAGTCTTGGAATCAACGAATGTATCGTGAATGTCGAGATACTTGCTTCGGAAGTCCATATAGAGTTGTTCGTCCATTGGAAAATCCGGATCTTCTTCGTTGAAATCCTCGTAAATCTGAATCTCAGCGTGTTTCCGAATAATGTCGCGGAACGCTAAGATAAACTTACGCTTATCATCTTCGCTCTGTAGATAATCCACTACATGAGAGTCGGGATAATGTGATAAGAAATCCTTCGTCAGATTCACGTATTCCTTCTTTACATCTTCATACGGCTCGCGAATAATTCCTTCTTCACCCCCGTTGCTAAACAACTTTATCGAGGCATCAACATTTGCTTTCAAATCTCGAAAACAAACAATCTTACCAAATCTCTTTCGCTCATTGAGAACTCGATTGGTACGGCTGAACGCCTGTAATAGCCCATGATAGTCGAGATTCTTATCGATATAGAGAGTATTGAGTTTCTTTGAATCAAAGCCGGTGAGGAACATGCCAACAACAAGACAAAGGTCAAGTGAAAGCATATCCGGCTTTTTCTTTTTCAATCGTAGATTGACATCATCGTAATATGCACGGAAGTTCTGCAATGAGAAAGATGTGCCATACATTTCGTTGTAGTCTTTGATAATGTCCTCCATATCATCAGCTCCGGCTACACGTTCGCTGACGAATGAGCCGCTTGACATTCCGGTAGTTTCATCATCCTGACTGTCATTTGCTGCGTATGTGAAGATTGCGCCGATGCGTATTTTGGGATTCAGCTCCTTGAAAATCTTGTAGTATTGCACGAGCATGGGAACAGACTGCACAGCAAACAGCGCATCAAACTCACCATCATAGGTGGATTTGCTGTAGTTGTTGAGAATGAATTGCGCAATTTCACGCATGCGGCCCTGATGGGCATTGTTCACATCAGTATTGCCATGATAATATTCTACAAGGAAACCAAGCACATTTTCATCTGCAATAGCATCCTTGATAAGATATTTATGCAGACATTCACCAAAAATCTCTTTGGTCGTGTGTCCGTCAACAGAGTTTTCTTTGAATATTGGCGTACCCGTAAATCCGAATATCTGTAGATTATTGAAGAACTTAACGATGTTCCTATGGCTGTCACCGAAGTGCGACCGATGACATTCATCGAATATCATAACTACACGGCTGTTCTTGATATCCTGAAGTTTGCTGCTGTACCAGGGACGAGTCACAGCGGCATTGAGTTTTTGGATAGTCGTGATTATAATCTTTGAATCGCTGTGCAGGCGGCGGGTTAGTTCGCTCGTGTCGGATGTGTTATCAACAGCTCCCGGTTCGAAGGCGTCATACTCCGATTGGGTCTGAGTGTCGAGATCGTGGCGGTCAACAACAAACATTACCTTATCAATCCCATCAAGTTCAGAAACAAGCTGAGCTGCTTTAAAAGAAGTCAATGTCTTACCTGCACCTGTTGTATGCCAAATATAACCGTTGCGATTGGTGTTCTGAACCTTGTCTATAATTTCCTCGACTGCATAAAACTGATATGGGCGAAGCACCATGAGCGATTTATCTCCCTCGTGCATCACGACATATTTGCTTATCATCTTGCCAAGAGTGCATTTATCAAGGAAATCTGCGGCAAATAGGCTCAATTCATTGAAAGGATTGTTAGATTTATCGGTCCAATTAAACGTGAATTTAAAACCCTGATTGGGGTTGTTGGCGAAATAGCGTGTATTGACCCCGTTGGATATCACGAATATCTGAATGTAGTCAAACAGTCCGTGGAATGAAGTCTTGTGGTAACGCTGAATCTGATTGTATGCTTGTTTCAGCTCTATACCTCTGCGTTTTAGCTCAATCTGCACTAATGGTAGCCCATTGATGAGAATGGTGACATCATAGCGGCACTTCTTGCGTCCTTCAACAGTGATTTGATTGGATACCTGAAACTCATTCTGGCACCAGTTCTTCTTGTTTAGGAACTGAAGCCAGACACGCTGCCCGTCTTCCGTGTCCAACGGATACAGGTCACGGAGTTTTTTCGCCTTTTCAAATCGGGTACCACCTTCAAGGTGAATAAGAACTTTGTCAAATTCACTGTCTGTAAGATGCTCTCTCCCGATTTCGGCAAGAGCTTTCTTGTTATGTATCTCTAACTGCTTCTTGAAGTTAGCCTTAAGGTTGGTCTCTTCTTCAATATGAACATACTCATAGCTCATCTTTTGAAGAGCCTCGATAAGACCTTTTTCCAAAGCAGCCTCGCTCTGTATAGGCATCCTTAATGTAGATTATTGAGGTTTTTAATATGCAAAGTTAGTAAAAATTTCTGATAAAGTTCCTGGCGATGACCAACTTTCTTTGCTTCAGCAAACAAAATCTCGCAATAATTTCGTAACTTTGCATTTACTATAGACAATACCGAACAATAATTTTAATACCGCTCAATAATGAGGCATTTTCTACTCTCAATTCTGCTGTGCGTAACTATTTACGCAAATGCACAAGACCATTTAACCTTCAAGGGAATACCTATTGAAGGCAGTATGGCTGCGTTCTGTCAAAAGCTCAAAGCCAAAGGATTTACTCAAATGGGTAAGGATAAAAATATCACACTTTTTACTGGCGATTTTACAGGTAGGCAAGCTACTGTTGGAGTTGGCGCCTCAGACGATGGCAAGAATGTGTTTTCGGTAGTCGTTCTTTTTGACCCAAGCGGAGAATGGAATAATCTCGTCTCAACTTATGATTATTATAAGAATCTATATGCTCGAAAATACGGAGAACCCACAATATCAAAAGAGAATAATCCATCACGTTCCGACTCAAATATTGCCCTCATGGCAGAAGTTCATCAAGGCACGGTAGTTTATGGCAGTGCTTGGACTGTCCCCGGTGGTGATATCCAACTTTCGATAGAAAAGTCATCTGGTGTATATGAGGGAATGGTTATGATTCGATATCGAGATTCTCAGAATGTTGAGGCAAAGATTGAGAGCGATTTGGAGGATATTTAACGAACGGTAAATTATATAATTTATTTGACCCATACAAGTATCATCCGTAGAAATTATCCTGTACAATTATGAATAATGATGCTGATACCTGTGATATTTAGGTTGTATAAAATTTGCCGTATCCAACATGATACTCTTCACCCAACTGATTAACAGATTTTCAATTCTTCCTTGAAAATACTTATGCAGAATAAATATCTAAAATTTGCTAGATTTTATCCGACGATTTCGGCAATGGCTATTCCTGCAATTGTAGCCACTACAATGTGTGTAGAAGCAGGCTCTATTCCCGATACAGCATGGAGTATGGCCGTTAAACTACTCACTTTTGCCCCTATAGCCGGTATTTTTGTAGCTTTAGGATTTTGGTTTACTGAAATCGCACGCTTTCTGTCACTAATTATAATGGAGAAAACCAGGTTCAAAAGTTCAGGCAGAAATATGCCGACAACTAAGATACTTATGGGCTTAAGGCCGAATGTATCACAATCATTAAGAATTAAACTCTCGGAGAAGCTTTTTTCGGAAAGCGGGATAGAATTGCCTAAGGTTGGTTCTATTGACGATGAATCTATTAACATTTGCATAAACGCTACCGGATTCATGAGAGAAAAGACAAGAGACAATGTAATTTTGACACAATATAATTATGATTTTGGCTTTTGTCGGAACTATATTGGAGGAAGTGTCGTGGCAGTGATTATTCTGCTCCTGCTACTCTCTGTGGCAATATTTTATCATTTTACATTATGGTGGTCTATTGGTGGTCTATTACTTCAATCTATAATGACTTGGTTCTTCTGGAAGGCACTATGTATCGCAGGTGACCAATACGCCAATCATCTTGTTTACGCTTATATCTCAAAATAAAACTATGAATACAAAAATTACATTCTACCCTGTACTAAATGGAGATTGCACTCTTATCGAGTTCTCCAACGGTCTGCAAATGATGTTTGACTGTAACTTTCGCGGTGATGCTGAAGATGACAACAAGGATGACTATGATGTCATAAAGGATTTGCTTGACAACAAACTCAAAAGAAAGTATAAGGGACTTCCTTATTTGGACGCCTATGTCTTAACACATCCTGATCAAGATCATTGTCGCGGTTTCAAGTCTAAGTTCTTCCAAGGCAAAAATCCGGAAATAGCTGAAGGGATTCCTTCTAAATCCGACAAGGATAACAAGCTAATATTTATTGGTGAATTGTGGTACTCGCCAAGAGTTTTCAGCGAGAACTCGAACGAACTTTCAGACGATGCAAAAGCCTTTAAAAATGAGGCTGAAAGACGTATGAAATTGCATCGTAGCAATTCAAAAGATAAAGATAAACCTGGAAACAGAATTCGTATTATCGGATACGCCGATGTTGATGTTCTCGATAATATTCCATCAGAGGTAATCTCTGCCGCTGGAGATACCATAAAGAAGTTGAATGGAAATATCTTAAGCAATTGCCGATTCTTCGTTCATGCGCCTTTCAAAGATAGCATAGAGGATGACAATCGCAATGCTACAAGTATAGTACTCCAGATTCGAGTTGATGTGGGAGATAAAGCTGACGTTGGTCGTATCGTCCTAGGTGGCGACTCCGAGTGGCGTGTTTGGAAGAAAATCATGGAAAAGACTTCTGATGACAACAACCTTAAATGGAATCTGTTAGAGGCTCCACATCATTGTAGCTATCATTTCTTTGCAGATGAGCGTTCTTATGAACCTGAACAATCATCTCTTGATTTTCTTGCAAAACGTGTTAATAAGGGTTTTATCGTCAGTTCGTCAAAGACAATCAAACAGAACGACGATAATCCTCCATGCCAAAAAGCCAAGAATCGGTACATTAAAAGCCTTGGAGACAAAGATGACTACTTCAGATGTACCACAGTAGATGATGTTCAAAAACCTGTTATTTTTGAAGTCAAGTCGGATGGCATTCACCTCATGGAAGAATCCGTAAAAGAAAAGGAGACAAAATCTGCCATTGGTAAACGAGAGCATACATATGGTTAAATTCTCGGATTCATGTAAACGGCCAGAACAACTCGTCTATGAGCGTTATCGGAGCGCCATAAGTCGATATAAAGGTCGCTTTACAGAAAATCTTTTTGACATTGTCGTTCTTCCGAATGGTGATATTGGCATAGCTGGTAAAATTAAGGTTGATGCCGGCTCGGACTCCCTGCTTGATTGTAGGGAGCCAGTTGTCATTGGCTTAAGTTCTGATGATTTAGAAAATTGTGAGCCATACGTTTTTCCTGATCGCTTGGATTTCCCATTTGAGCGGTTTCCTCATATAAACCATCCGTCAGATAATCTTCCTGCTACACTTTGCCTTACTCGTGAGGCATTTGCGGAGTGGTACGTTGAGCACACATTTGATGATTTTCTGCAACGAGTAAAAAAATGGTTTGATGATGCAGCAAAAGATAATCTCATAAAAGTTAAACAAGGAGATTCTTTTGAGCCATTCCGTTCACATAATCCATCACAATGGTTTTTCCGAGTCCCTTACGAAGATACCTGGATAGAAAATTGCGAAGTTCGTAGAACAATTTATTATCCCCTTTCAACCTTCGATAAGGATGATGATTGTTTCCTTATCGGAAATATCGCCGATTCGATTAATGAAGACTGTTATGGTCTGGGAATGCTCTTTGTCAAGCCTGCGTCTGAAGTATGTGAAAGTTGGTTTGTCGAGTATCCTCATACCATTAACGATATGATTAAGTTTATTGTTGAAAATGGTTTTCATTGGGATATAAACAAACTCGTGAAAGTGTTGAATAATAATAGTATAAAGCCAGAAATTCTCGTTTTTCAGATGGCTTTTATTCGTCCGACCATCATCATCGGGAAGCATACGCGAGTTGATTCTTTGACATTTTCGATTAAAACTTCAGACTTAATATCAGGTAATTTTGATTGCTTAGTACGAGAAGTTGAGGTTTTCGACTTATTAGTACCCGATTTTGCAAATTTTCTTTCAGCTACAGATGCAAGCATGGCTAAGAAAAATATTCTTATACTTGGTTGTGGAGCTATAGGAAGTAAACTTATCTTTCATTTCGTCAGAAGTGGTATCTGTAATTTAACAATCTGCGACAATGATACGTTAGCGCCTCATAATCTCTGTAGACATGGAGTTTGCAGCTTTAGTTTATTTGGGAAAAAAGTTAAGATTATTGAAAAGGAATTACGAGGGTTATATCCCAGAGTGCCTTTACCCATTAAAACTATTGATGATGACATTTTAGAATGGTTGCCGAATCAAGATTTATCCAAATATGACCTAATTATAGACGCCACAGCATCAGCGTCTGTTATGAGGTGTATTGATTCCATCCGTAATAAAATCATCTCTCCAATCATTTTATTTGCGTTATCAGAGAGAGGTAATATTGGTCATCTCTACATTAACCAATCTAATACCACGCTTTGTTCGGACTTTTACATGCTGATGGTTAGGGAAGCTATAACTAATAAAGATCTGTCTGAATGGATAAAAACAGAAAAAGAGTATTCTCTTGATTATGTTCGTATCGGAGAAGGCTGTCACTCAAATACTATGATTTTGGGAGATGATATAATCTCCGCACACACGGCATCTGCATCTCAAGCTATTCGTAAAATTGATAGTTTGAAAGGCAACCTGGCTCTCTTTACATTTATCGGAATTTCTTATCCCGGCGAAATCTACACTGACAGATATTTACTTGACTCGATGGTCTCATTCAAATGCTCTAATGCAGACGATTGGGAAATACGTATTCCTAAATCACTTCTAGATAACATAAAAAATAGAGCTGGTAGGGTTGCCCCGAAGGAGACTGGAGGTTATTTAATGGGATGCGTCGAAGAAAAATATAAACGCATTTATGTCTTACATACCTACGTCCCTAAAAATTCATATAATACTAAATCCCGGCTTCGCCTTTCAACTGCTGGCTGGAAATCAGAACATGATAAGGTTTTAGACCGAACATCCGGTAATTTAGTATATATAGGCGATTGGCATAGCCATCCAATAGGCCCTTTAGAAATGTCAGACACTGATCTTCTCACAAATTACACAATAATTGTAAATGAGATTGAAAGTCCTTTGGGCCTATGTATCATTACTAATACAAAGGAAACCAAAGCTTATATTTTGTATCCAAATGCGAAAGTGATATTCTTAGGAAATAACTCAGGCGTATATTAGCCTAATTGGCACATATAAAATACTCCATAGGGCACTATCCAAATACAAAATTAAGTAACTATATAAAGTCGACATAATATGGCATACGAAGATAGATATGAGGAGCTTGAGCAGTATCTTACTTCTGGGGAACCGGTAGTGGAGGAGCGTGCGCGTAACTGGTCAATGGCTATCGGTTTGCAGGATGTTGACCGGTTGAAGCCATCGGAATTTCTGCTTGAACAGGCGAAAGCCAATATCGAGGGTAGAATTTCAAGCGAGGAAGTCGGCAAGCGACTTGAGGAGTATTATAGCCAGAAATCGGTTCGAGAGAAAGCGGAGGCCGACGGAACTTTTGAGGCAGACCGTGTGGCAGACCGAATCAATCTCCTTTTGGCGGAGAAGGCTTTTACATTCTCCCCTATGGAGTTGTCGCGCATACATGG
>LUJM01000053.1 GCA_001689415.1 Bacteroidales bacterium M2
CAAGTCGGCTTTTTTCGGACGGATACTTTCGGATAACCGACAGTCATGGCAACCATGAAGTTGTAGGATTCGGGAAGACCTGTCAACCCGCGAAATGTGTTGTCGTCAAACAACATACGTTCCACCACGTTGATGCCTTCCGATGCACAGTATAGGTATACGTTTTCAGTAACAGCTCCGGCGTCGAGCGCTGCCATGCGGCCCTCATGGCTGGATAACACCTCGTCGACTTTCGGGTCTCCGGTTCGAAATGCCTTATAGTCGGCATAGATAACAATATTGAGAGGTGCGTCGGCTACAAAATCCTGTTTGCCGGAAAAGCCTCTGAAATCTCCGGCAAGTATCTCGATGAGTTCGTTGCCTTCGGGGCGGTATGAATAAATGCCGTCGGGAAGAATGGCGTAAATGCGTAGCGCATAGATACCCATTGCAGCTGGGGCCGTCCGGCGGCCGTCAATCCTGTTTATACCATAAGCTGCCCATAACAGCTGCGATAGGTGTCTGTCGTTCAATTCCTCTGGAGAGAATTCTCGTGCCGTGCGCCGTCTTTGCAGGGCGTCAAGTAATGTGCCGGGAGCGGCTTTGCTGAGGGTCTGGTTGTGTAGTGCTATTGTTGTACTTGCCGGTATTGCCATAGGTCAGTTTGTCTTGAATCTTGATTATGCGCATATAACATCAGTCGCCGAGGTATTGTTCGCATAGGCGGTCGAATTGTGGTGTTCCCTTAAATTCGTTCAACCATATGTTTAATGAGTCAAGCAGTGTCGAATCGCCGGGTGCGACTGCCCAGCATTGGAAATGGCTGAATGATATAGGGGTCGATATATCAAGTTCCGGGTAGTCGGCTGCTATTCGTTGTCCTACAGCCTCACTCACAACGGCTCTTGGTATCTGTCCAAGCGCTGTCATGATTGCGAGGTGCTCCGATGAATAGCCTTCTTTGGTGGCGATATGTATGCTGTCGCCGAGTTCTCGGGTCATATTCGCGAGCCTGGTTCTGAAGGGCGAACCTTCGGAAATCCATACCGTATCACCCATGAGCTGATCTTGCGAGGATATGTAGTTGGCTGATGCCGTGTCGCGGCGCTGTACCAGCACTTGCTTGTCGATATACACAGCGTCGGTCACCGGAAAGTATTTCTTGAGCGTGTTGGTCGACGGCATCGAGGCTATCAGGATGTCGAAATCTCCGTCATAAAGTGATTGAAATGCGCTCTCAAGCTCTCCGATAGGGTAAAACTTGGTGGCGACGCCATGCTGTCGGGTTATCGCTCGCAAAATTTCATAGTCGAAGCCCGATGCCGTATCATTGCGGAGTGTATAGGTAAGTGGCGACATCTCTATCGCTACGGTAATGGTGTCGCCGGCGGGTTTCACGAAGTTATTGGCCAGGGTTGATTCTGTCGTTGAGCAACGGCGACAAAATCCAAGCGACGCAAGCACTATGATTATTATTGTTAGTACTATCGGTAATCGTCCTTTTAGAAAGTCTTGTTTCATAATCAATATGTTTTAATTAGTAACGTGTGGGGGCGGCCTTAGGTTTTGATGCCTTTGCAACCGGTGCCTGAATTATAGCGGCAATGCTCAGTTTTTTTTTGATGTTTCATGGATTATGCGTAATTTTGTGGAGTCAAACCTAAGAGTCGTTTCCAATGAACTCACACAGTCTGGTCGCAATCGACGACCTCAGCCGCCAGGATATACTCGCCCTGCTCGAGCGAGCGCGGTATTTCGAGCAAAATCCTAACAGCCATCTTCTCGACGGCCGTGTAGTAGCAACTCTTTTTTTCGAACCGTCGACTCGCACACGACTTAGCTTTGAGACAGCAGTAAACCGTCTTGGCGGCCGTGTGATTGGTTTCTCCGATGCGTCTACCTCAAGTACTTCGAAAGGAGAAACTTTGAAAGACACTATCAAAATGGTGTCTAACTATGCCGATGTTATTGTGATGCGTCATCATCTCGAAGGAGCTGCTCAATATGCTACCGAAGTGACTGATGTGCCTATCGTCAACGCTGGCGACGGCGCTAACCAACATCCTTCTCAAACCCTTCTCGACCTTTATTCGATTCTTAAAACTCAGGGTACACTCGACGGCCTTACAATTACAATGGTCGGTGACCTGAAGTATGGCCGCACTGTACACTCGCTTCTTATGGCTCTGCGTTTCTTCGCGCCGAAATTCAATTTCGTTTCTTGCCACGAGCTGCGTATGCCGCGAGAGTATATCGAGCTGTGCGACAAACTCGGTATCGAATATCACGAGTTCACAGATTTCTCTCCCGAGGTCATCAACGAGAGCGATATACTGTATATGACAAGGGTACAGCGCGAGCGATTCTCCGATATAATGGAGTATGAACGAGTGAAGAATCTATACACTCTTCGTCGCTCTATGTTGGCCGATGCGAAGCCTTCTATGCGTATCCTTCATCCTCTGCCTCGTGTCAACGAGATTTCTCAGGATGTCGACGACGATTCTCGTGCTTATTATTTCGAACAGGCCGGTAACGGACTTTTTGCCCGTCAGGCTATTCTTACTAACGCCTTAGGCATAGATCCTCTCAAATCATGAGCGAAAAGAAAACAAGTTTGGCTGTTGCCGCGTTGAAGGCCGGTACGGTGATTGATCATATTCCCTCTGATGCTCTTTTCCGTGTTGCTCACATCCTCGGTATCGAGAATATGACAAACGCCGTTACTATTGGCAACAATCTGCCAAGCAGCCGTGGTGGTAAGAAAGGCATCATAAAAGTCGACGGCATCGAGTTTGACCGCGAAGTCCTTAATCGCATCGCTGTCATCGCTCCCACTGCTACTGTAAATATCATACGCGATTATGATGTTGTGAGCAAACATGTGGTTGAGCTGCCTCAGACCCTCATTGGTACTATTCGTTGTCCCAACCCCAAATGCATCACAAACAACGAGCCTATGGCGACACGCTTCGATGTTTCCGATCCCGAGACTCCCTCGCTGCGTTGTCACTATTGCAACCACACAGTTGCCGGCTCGGATGCTGTAATTATCTGATCCGAGTTTAAATCCATTATGAAACAATCCTGGAAACCCGGCACTCTCGTATATCCGGCTCCGGCTGCTCTCGTATCTTGTGGTGATAGACAACACAACAACCTTCTGACAGTTGCCTGGACCGGTACCATATGTACCAACCCGGCAATGCTGTCGATTTCTATTCGCCCCGAGCGATATAGCTACGCTATGATACGCGAGCGTATGGAGTTTACCCTCAATCTAACTACGGCTGCTATGGCTTGTGCCACCGATTTGTGCGGTGTAAAGAGTGGGGCGGAGTGCGATAAATGGGAGCTTTCAGGTTTGCACCGCTATCCGGGCGTGGGTGTCGAATGTCCGGCAATCGAAGAATCTCCGATTTCTATCGAATGCAGGGTCAAGAGCATTATTCCGCTCGGTAGCCATGATATGTTTATTTCCGAGGTTGTAAACGTCCTTGCCGACGAGGCATACCTTGATGCCGATAGCGGGCGTTTCGATCTCGAAAAAGCCGGTCTTATGAGCTATAGCCATGGCGCTTATTACGCTCAAGGTCCGAAATTAGGTACGTTTGGTTTTTCAGTAAAAAAGAAAAAGTAATTCAATAATAAAAGCTATGCAAAAAGACACAGCCATTTTTGACCTCATCTCCGCCGAACATCGTCGTCAGGTCGACGGTATCGAGCTTATCGCTTCTGAAAACTATGTCAGCGACGACGTGATGCGTGCTATGGGCTCTTGCCTTACAAATAAATATGCCGAGGGTTACCCCGGCAAACGTTATTATGGCGGATGCCAGGTTGTTGACCAAATCGAAGATCTCGCTCGCGAAAGAGTGAAACAGCTCTTCGGTGCTGAGTATGCTAATGTGCAGCCTCACAGCGGCGCTCAGGCTAATATGGCTGTCTTTATGGCATGCCTCCAGCCCGGTGATAAATTCATCGGTCTCAACCTTAGCCACGGTGGTCACCTCAGCCACGGCAGCCCTGTAAACTTCTCGGGTCTTGTATATCAGGCTCTTGAGTATAATGTTGACCAGGAAACCGGTCGTATCGATTACGATGCTTTCGAGGAAACTTGCCGTCGCGAGCGTCCCAAGTTGATTATCGGTGGTGCAAGCGCTTATTCTCGCGAATGGGATTACGCTCGTATGCGCCGTGTTGCCGACGAAATCGGTGCTATCTTCATGGTTGATATGGCTCACCCCGCTGGTCTTATCGCTGCAGGTCTGCTCGAGAACCCGCTTCCGTATGCTCACATCGTAACTTCTACAACCCACAAGACCCTTCGCGGTCCTCGTGGCGGTATCATCCTCATGGGCAAGGACTTCGTTAACCCATGGGGCAAGAAGACTCCCAAGGGCGAAGACAAGATGATGTCGGCTATTCTCGATTCTGCTGTTTTCCCCGGTGTTCAGGGTGGACCGCTCGAGCATGTGATTGCCGGTAAGGCTGTCGCTTTCCACGAAGCTCTTCAGCCCGAATTCCGTGCTTATCAGCAGCAGGTTAAGCGTAATGCAGCTGCCCTCGCAAAAGCTATGAGCGACATGGGTTACAAGATTGTATCGGGCGGTACCGACAATCACTGCATCCTTATCGATCTCCGCACAAAATATCCTGAGCTTACCGGTAAAGTGGCTGAGCGAGTTCTTGTAGAAGCCCACATCACTGCAAATAAGAATATGGTGCCTTTCGACAGCCGTTCTCCCTTCCAGACTTCAGGTATCCGTCTCGGCACACCGGCCATTACCACTCGTGGCCTCACCGAGGACCTCATGGGCGAAATCGCTACAATGATTGACACCGTACTCGCCACTCCCGAAGATGCCTCTCGCATCGCTGCTGTTGGCGAAGCTGTGGTGAAGATGATGTCTGAGCGTCCCATCTTCGCATGGTAAAAAAAAGTATATTCCCGTCCGGTGAGCATCTGACTGTTATTGTCGTTGCTGCCGGACGGGGTACTCGTTTCGGGACCTCTGTTCCCAAGCAATTCTTGCCCTTGAAGGGCAAGCCGGTTGTCGTGCATGCTCTCGAAGCTTTTTCGGCTGAGTTCCCAAAGGCTAATATTATTCTGGTATTAAGTCCCGACGGCGGCCTTGAACACTGGCACGAAGCTTCAAAGTTTTACTCGGGCACTCAGCCTTATATTGTTTACGGTGGAGAGACAAGGACCGACTCGGTGTGCAACGCCCTCGATGCCGCAAAGAAATTGGGCATTCATTATGAGAGTATCGTTATGATTCACGACGGTGCTCGTCCGATTGTTGACAGGGGTATGATACGCAACCTCTACAATATGCTTGCATTAGTAGACCGCGTACATGCCGCAGTTCCATGCTATGCTCCTACCGAAGCTTTGGCTCAAATGGAAATGGTACTGCTCGAGCCGGTGAGCCGCGACCGTTTCAGGTCGGTACAGACTCCTCAGACATTCGATGCTACACTTCTTATTGAGTGCTACGACAAACTGCGTAGTGCCGGGGGAGGTATGTACGACGACGATGCCGCAGTCTTTGCCGCCTTTTCCGGACAGCCCGTATATAGCTACGAAGGCGACAGGAATAATATCAAGATAACAAGGCCGGCTGATATACGTATCGCCGAGATTTTAATGGAGATGCCGATTCCATACGAGCCTCTTACTATAACCGAGCGTTATCTATGCTTGCCACCAGGCGTATCGATGTAAAATATGTAAAAGGTATCGGGCCGCAAAGGGCCAAAATACTGACATCGGAGTTGGGTATTGAATCGGTCTACGACCTGCTGCATCATTTCCCAACTTCATATATCGACCGTTCTACACAGCGTTCTGTGCGCAGTCTCTTTGATGCCGCCGAGGCAGAGGTTGCGCAAGTGCTTGTTCGTGGACGGTTCATAAGTTTCAATACCCTTGGCGAAGGTGCTAAGCTAAGGCTCATCGGACTCTTTACCGACGGCACTGCCACTATGGAAGTGGTTTGGTTCAAAGCATGTCGCGAGATTCGCAAGCACCTGCGGGCAGGCGAAGAGTATCTATTGTTTGGTAAGCCGGGATTATTCAATAATACCCTGCAAATGGTGCACCCCGAAGTCGATAGCCCCAACAGTGCAGGGGCTGCCGAGACTGTCAGGGCCGTGTATCCTCTCACCGAACGCCTCAGACAGAAAAATATAACGAGCCGTACTCTGCACACGGTCATCATGCAGTATCTTTCTGCATTGAACAAACCTCTGCAGGAGACTCTGCCGCCCTCTACGATTGCCAAGTACGGCCTTATGGATATCGATTCGGCAATTCGGATTATTCACAATCCTAAAGATGCCGAGAGCCTCAAACGTGCCCGCCTGCGTTTAAAATTCGAAGAACTGTTCTATATCCAGACCGACATGTTGCGCAAATCAAGAAAGCGCAAAGCCGACACTCAAGGATATATAATGCCGAGGATAGGGCAGTGGTTCAACGATTTCTACGCCCAATGCCTGCCCTTCGAACTGACCGGTGCGCAAAAACGTGTTATCAAAGAAATACGTGCCGATATTGCCGGTGGCCAACAAATGAATCGTCTTGTTCAAGGCGATGTTGGCTCGGGCAAAACCCTCGTTGCACTTATGGCCATGCTTTTGGCACTCGATAATGGCTATCAGGCTTGCCTTATGGCTCCAACCGAGATTCTCGCCGGACAGCACTTTGAAACTATCCGTGGAATTGTTGCAAAGATTGGCCTCAACGTGAAACTTCTCACCGGTTCTACCAAGGCCAAAGAGCGCAGAATCATCGATCAGGAATTGCGCGACGGCTCCTTGCATATCCTCGTGGGTACTCATGCCATACTTGAGAATAAAGTTGAGTTTCAGCGCCTTGGCCTTGCTGTTATCGATGAGCAACATAGATTCGGCGTAGCTCAGCGGGCGAAATTATGGGCTAAAAGCGCCGTGCCTCCGCATGTGTTGGTGATGACGGCAACGCCGATTCCGCGTACTCTTGCGATGACTGTATATGGCGACCTTGATGTATCTGTTATCGACGAGCTACCCCCGGGACGTAAGCCTGTGGCAACGGTATTGCGATATGATGACCAGCGTGCAAAGGTGCAGGATGCTGTTCGCCGACAACTCGAAGCAGGGCATCAGGTATATATCGTATACCCACTTGTAAAGGAAAATGAAAAGCTCGACTTGCGTAGTGTAGAGGAGGGCTTTGCCAAGACCGAGCTGATTTATGCTCCATACAAGGTTGCCCTTGTTCATGGCCAGCTAAAGCCCGCTGCCAAGGACGAACAAATGGAGCGCTTTGTCTCCGGCGAGGCTGCAATACTCGTTGCAACTACCGTAATTGAGGTGGGCGTAAATGTTCCAAACGCTACGACTATGATAATCGAGAATGCCGAACGCTTCGGCCTCTCTCAGCTGCACCAGCTCAGGGGGCGCGTAGGCCGTGGCGCCGACCGTAGTTATTGTGTCCTTATGACTAAACATAAAATCGGAGCGGATACGCGCAAGCGACTCGAAATTATGACTTCCACTACCGATGGTTTTGTAATTGCCGAAGCCGATATGCAGATGCGAGGCCCGGGCGATATCGAAGGCACAGCCCAAAGCGGTCTGCCATTCGACCTCAAGATTGCCAATCTTGCTCGCGACGGCCAAATTATACAGCTTGCACGGCAGGCTGCCGAAGATTTGCTCGACTCAGATCCCGATCTTCAAGCTCCCGCCAATTTCCGTTTCGCAATGTCCTTGGCCGAAATGCTCAAGCGCACTACCGACTGGTCGCGTATCAGTTGAATAATCTTTGCCGCTATGTATAAGTTCGCGTTATTTGTGATGATAGTCCTTTCTTTGGCTGTCAATACCTATGCGCAGTCGGCAAAGCTGATTCTTGATTCTCAAACTCATCACCCCCTGCCCAAAGCGACTATTTTCGACAAAAACGGACGTGTAGTCGGCATTGCATCGCAGCGTGGCGAGCTGCCATATATTTCTGACGAAAGCTATCCTCTATCGGTGCGATACATAGGTTATGAAACCGCGATTGTTAAAACTCCGAATTCCTTCCCTGTCTTGATGCGCGAAAGCGTGTCCGACCTGCCCGAGATTGTAGTACAGTCACGAAAAAATCAGATTCTTCACCTGCTCGGCTATGTAAGGGAATACTCCACAGTGACCACATATTCCGATACCGTGTTTATGTTTCGTGAGAAATTAGTCGACTTCATGCTCCCCGGCAAGGGCGTGAGGAAATTCAACGGCTGGTCACACCCGAGGGTAATGGCAAGCAAGTCGTATTACAATTTCAAAAATATCAACTGTGTCGACAGTGTCAGCGATTATTTCCCCGAACATTTTTCATGGTGCGACTGGGTTGGGATTCAAAATAATATCCCTCTCCCACAGGCCTTGAGGA
This sequence comes from Bacteroidales bacterium M2, assembly GCA_001689415.1. Taxonomy (GTDB): domain Bacteria; phylum Bacteroidota; class Bacteroidia; order Bacteroidales; family Muribaculaceae; genus CAG-873. The sequence continues at coordinate 8,405 of LUJM01000053.1, forward strand.
ACAATGACTTTGCCGTTGATACTGTTAAAGGCAAATACTCCCCGGCTGTTATTTGGAAACGATCTGAGGACCGAGTCGATTTGGATATTGACATTCTTGCGGATAGGGCGAATTACAAATATGTCAACGCCCTGGCCGGATATCTTGATGCAGATATGGATTTCCGACGGCTCAATATTCACTATCTTTTTGAAAATGTCGCCGATACTGTGGCGGATGCCAAAAATCTGTCGGCCTATTCTATCAACATAGAATCCAGCGGCAGGGGGCGTAATCTTAGTCGCCTTCTATTGCCTCCGGGACAGCCATACGTTGAAACCTATGCTGAAGTATACATTATTGATAGTGAGTATATTTCGCGAAAGGAAGCTACCGAATGGCAACAGCGCCAATTCAATGATGATTTATCGCAGTTCGAGCTTCCGGCTGACATTCCCGAATTATCTCCCTCGATAGTAGAGTTGATCGACAGGGTGAAAAATTCCAACCCGGACCAGGCCCGCTTGTTTATGCAACCCGACAAGCGCCTCGGACGCGAGCAAAAGAGGATGACTCTATTAAAACGCCTCAAAGGTATGCTCGGCATTTACTCCCAAAAAGTAATCTACCACAAACCGGGTTCACGATCCGGCAACAAGTAGGCCGAGACTTAGCAACAGCAGGCCGAGGTCGATGAGTTTTTCTCGCACATGTTTTTCGTGGAGGATTATTACTCCGTAGACAAACGATACCAACACGCTTCCCCTTCGAATCATCGATACTACCGATATCATAGAGTTGGGCATCGACAGTGAATAAAAATATGCTATGTCGGCTGCGGTGAGGAATACACTGATGCCCAGAATCGACCAACGCCAACGCAAAGGTGTGCTGCCTGATGCACCGAATCGGTGAAGTGCCAATACAAGCAATGCCATGATGCATGCTTGATAAAGAGAATACCATGCCTGCACTTCAAGCGGTTTGTAGAATCCAAGCAGGTATTTGTCGTACAGTGCGCTGACTGCACCTAAGCTTGTCGCTCCTATCGACATCCAGAGCCAACAGCTGTTTTTGAGTGAAAATCCTTCTTTCGAGCCTACTCGACTTATGAAGAATAAGGAGGCAAATCCGATAAGGATTCCGGCCCACTGCAGCAGGTTGAGGCGTTCGCCAAATACCAGCAAGGCTCCGACAAGCACTATCACCGGTCGTGTGGCATTGATTGGTCCCTGAATCGTTAGTGGTAGGTGCTTGATTGCAAAATAGCCTAATATCCACGAACTTAGCACAATTACGGCTTTTAATCCGATGAGCAAATGCCCTGTGAGGGTATTCTCAAGGCCATAATACCCATGTGCGATACCGCTGATTATAACCGGAGACATCAGCAATGTGCCGAATAAGGTATTGAGCAGCAGTACGCCGGGCACATTGTTGTCGCGTAGCGACAATTTCTTCATAATATCATAAAAGCCAAGCCCTAAAGCCGAACAAATGGCGAGTACCAACCACATATTGAGTATAGTTTATTTTCGTTTGATTGATTTCTTTGTATACTGATTCCTGATTATATCATACGACCTTTTCACCATAGCCATGATTTCAGAATCGCTGATATCGCCGTTGAAGTCGATTTGAATCCAATTTTTCAAGCTTTTATTGACCGGGCGGCTAACAGATGTCCGCTCCGACATTAGCTGCTCGATTTCTTCCGGAGCCAACCTTACGGTTACCGACCTGAAATCGTCCATGTCGATAAGGCAGAACATATGGTCGAGAACATAGAAAACAAGTATGGAATCAAATTTTTTGGCAAACTTGCCGAAGGGCATCTTCTCGCTCGTATCTTCGAGTGATAAACAGTAGTCCCTCAGATATTCGATATCCATTTTCTTCAGTCTGCAGATTGAGTAAACAGATACTTGACCCTTACGCTATATCGGCGTACGATTCTTTTCACATTGTCCATTCCCGAACCTCGGTCAAAAGACACGTTGCTGTACGCTGGCGTATCAAAATGCGTCGGGGTGTTTTCTATGATTTCATAGGGCGTCGTAATTTTCAGCCCTTCATTCTGCGCTATGAACTCTGCTTTTTCGCGTGCTGCGTCGAGCGCCGCCTTCAACCCCTGGCGGTTGTAAGCTTCCTTGTCCGAGTTGTCAATCGAAGTAATATAAAACCCGGTTATCCCTTTTCGGTCGAGCTGCTTCGATATTTCGTCGAGTTGCTTGAAGTTGGTTACAGTTGCCGACAGTCGTTCGGCCATTAGAAATTCCGAAGTCTCCTCGCGGTTTCGAAAATTACCAATGTCTGAAATTACGATTGCCGAATCAGGTACGCCGGCACCCTTAAGGGTGCGGCGTACTTGCTTTTCGATCTCGGATAGTTTTACGATTACACTGTCTCCCGAGCCCAAATGCTTACGATACTCCTCCATGCTGATTTCTATTGTTATACGGTCGGGTATAATAGATATACTTGCCGATCCGTTAACTTCGATTGTCGGAGGGGTTTCTTGAGATACTGCGCTAAAGCTTGATAATAAGCTGAAAACGAATAATAGTATTATGGCTCGATATGACAAATGCCTCAATATGCTAATCATCTTGTGTTATGCTAAAATCTGAATGCAAAGTTAGCAATTTTAAGATGAATAATAGCCACCAAAAATCAAACGTTTTGATATTTCTCTACGTTTGAATTAATAATTGTGCTATAGTAGTGGTGCGATAAAAATCTAGCCA
>LUJM01000054.1 GCA_001689415.1 Bacteroidales bacterium M2
TAATTTTAGTTTAAATGAAAGAGCCGTGATTTTAAGTACATACCGTCCGCCTTTAGTTTTCCTTAGGGGCCTTGTCGATGAGGTCGAGGAACTGGTCGAGTTTCGGCGTGATTATGATTTCTATTCGGCGGTTTCGCTGGCGGCCATACTCGGTGCCGTTGTCGGCAATCGGGTTGTATTCGCCACGGCCGGCGGCTGTCATTCGCGACGGATCGACGCCGAATTCATTCTGAAGAACCTGCACTATCGACGACGCTCTCAAGGTCGACAAATCCCAATTGTTGCGGATATTGGTTCGTTTGATTGGCACAGGGTCGGTATTGCCTTCTACCAGAATATCGTAGTCGCTATAATCCTTGATAATCTTGGCGATTTTCCCAAGGGTTGTCATAGCCCTGTCGTTGACCTGGTAGCTACCCGACTTAAAGAGCATATTATCGGCAAGCGATATATACACTACGCCCTTGAGCACGCGCACGTTAACCTCGTCCTGATCTGCACCGGTCAGCGAGCGTGTCAGGTTTGTGGCAAGCACAAGATTGAGCGAATCGCTCTTGCTCTTGGCCGTTACCAATTGCTTGATATACTTGTTACTGGCATTAATCTCGTCTACAAGTTTCGATATATTCACATTGCCCTGAGTATTCTGCGATATACTCTTGTCGAGCGAAGCCTGCAATTTGGCATATTGCGACTTGAGTTCGGCATTGTTTGCTCGGGCCTCCTGCAACAGGGCATCGATTGTCTGAGCCTTGGACTGCGCTTTGCCGTAGTCCGACTGCAGGGTGGTATAATTCTGCTGCAAGGCCTGGTGCTCGGCCTGCAACTCGGCATATTTCTTTTTGCTCACGCATCCCGGCAAAGCCACTATCATGGCCGCGCCTACTATCATTGCTATATTACGGAGTTTCATATATTCTCTGTTAAAAGTTAATCATAATATTATAACAGAGACAGATAGCTTAGTGTTCAGATTCAGTCGTGCTCAAGGCTCACTTGCTCCTGCAAGCCGGCCACGGCCAGTGCCTTGGCTATTATCGACACTGTGCTGACGTTACAACCGTGAGCAGAGACTTGCCTGAGGCTGAACATACACCTGCAGCTCTTGAGATGTTCAAAATCCCAATTATCAAGATTAAGTCGAAAATAACCGTCATACGTATCAATTTTTTTGTTAACTTTGTAGGTTAAAACGCAATGCATGGATTTTAAGATACACTCTCAATATCAACCCACAGGCGACCAGCCTCAGGCAATAAGCCAGCTTGTCGACGGCGTGAATCAGGGTATACCCTCGCAGGTACTTCTCGGTGTCACCGGCTCGGGCAAGACCTTCACTATGGCAAATGTGATAGAGCGGGTGCAGAAGCCAACCCTAATACTAAGCCACAACAAGACCCTCGCTGCGCAGCTTTACAGCGAGATGACTCAGTTCTTTCCCGAAAACGCCGTACAGTACTTCGTGTCATACTACGATTACTATCAGCCCGAGGCATACATCCCCTCGGTCGACAAGTACATCGAAAAAGACCTGATGATCAACGACGAAATCGACCGACTGCGCCTTGCCACCACCTCTGCACTACTATCCGGACGGCGCGATGTTATTGTCGTATCGTCAGTTTCGTGCCTTTACGGCATGGGCAATCCCGAAGATTTCCACGAAAACGTCGTAACTGTAAGCAAGGGTATGCGAATCAGCCGAAACGCATTCCTGCGCAAGCTCGTTGCAGCGCTCTACAGCCGCAACGAAGTCGACTTCCAGCGCGGCAACTTCCGCGTAAAAGGCGACACGGTAGATATTCGCCTGGCATACGAAGACATTATTGTTCGAGTAGTGTTCTGGGGCGACGAGATTGAAAAGGTTATAACAATACACCCCGACGACAACGCCCACCTCGGCACTCACGACAGCTTCAACATCTACCCCGCGAACCTATTCGTCACTTCACCTGCAAGGCAAGCGGCGGCTATCGCTCAGATACAGCTCGACCTCGGTCGACAGATCGAATACTTCCGCCGAGAATGCCACGAACTCGAGGCTCAGCGCATCGAGGAACGCGTGACATACGACGTAGAGATGATCAAAGAACTCGGCTACTGCACCGGCATCGAGAACTATTCGCGCTACTTCGACGGCCGACGCGAGGGCGAACGTCCGTTCTGCCTCCTTGATTATTTCCCTAAGGACTTCCTCACAATAATCGACGAGAGCCACGTCACCCTGCCCCAGGTCAGGGCAATGTACGGCGGCGACCGTTCGCGAAAGGAGAATCTGGTCGAATACGGATTCCGACTGCCGGCCGCGCTCGACAACCGACCGCTAAAGTTCGAAGAATTCGAGAGCCTGACTCACCAGATGATATATGTCAGTGCAACACCGGCCGACTACGAACTCGAGCGCAGCGAAGGTGTGGTTGTCGAGCAGGTTATACGTCCCACAGGCCTACTCGACCCCCAGATTCACGTCGTACCATCGACCAACCAGATCGACCACCTGCTCGAAGAAATACAGCAACGTATCGAGCGCAACGAGCGAACACTTGTCACAACGCTGACAAAGCGCATGGCCGAGGAGCTGAACGAGTATTTCCTCAAACTCAAAATCAAGACAGCCTACATCCACAGCGATGTCGACACCCTCGACCGCATCAAGATTCTCGACGGACTCCGCGCCGGCGAATACGACGTACTTATAGGCGTGAACCTATTGCGCGAGGGTCTCGACCTGCCCGAGGTTTCTCTTGTGGCAATACTCGATGCCGACAAAGAAGGCTTCCTGCGAAGCCACCGCTCGCTTACTCAGACTGTGGGTCGCGCCGCTCGAAACCTCAATGGCGAAGTGATAATGTACGCCGACAAAATCACCGACTCCATGCAGCAGACTATCGACGAAACCGAACGACGCCGTTCGATACAACTCGCTTACAACGAAGCCCACGGCATCACTCCGCAGGCTATCGTAAAGGCTCGCAACACAATTGTAGGCCTTGAAAAAGAAGAAGTCGACATGGAGGCTACAAGCCGTTCGTCTCGCCCGACAAAACAAGTCAACGCACGCGAAAAACGCGAAAAACAGCGACTGCCATACGCCGAGGAGTTCTCTACTTCGGTCGACATTGCCGCCGACCCGGTTGTGGCCTACATGACTCCCGACGAGATGCAGCGCTCTATCAACCGTCTGCGAGGCGAGATGCTCAAGGCGGCTAAAGACATGGAATTCATGACCGCTGCGCGACTGCGCGACGAAATCATCAAACTCGAGCAACGGCTCGAAGACATGCGAAGCTCAAAATGAACAAAATAGACTACAATACCCTCAAGCCTTCCGACTGGCTACCGACATCTGTCAAAGAAATGCGGGCTCGCGGCTGGGAAGAGGTCGATGTCGTCCTCTTTTCCGGCGATGCCTATGTCGACCACCCGGCTTTCGGCGCCGCCGTAATCGGACGCACCCTCGAAGCTGCCGGTTATCGCGTAGCAATAGTACCCCAGCCAAACTGGCAGGATGACTTACGCGATTTCCGTAAATTCGGCAAACCAAGGCTGTTTTTCGGCATAAGCCCGGGTGCCATGGACTCAATGGTCAACCACTACACTGCCAACCGACGACGACGCAGCGACGACGCCTACACTGCCGGGGGCCGTCATGGAGCTCGGCCCGACTACCCTACTATCGTATATTCAAAGATATTAAAGGACCTATACCCCGACGTGCCACTTATCGGCGGCGGCATCGAGGCTTCCCTGCGACGTTTGTCGCACTACGACTATTGGCAAGACAAGCTACGACCCTCCATTCTTGCCGATGCCTCGCTCGATATGCTCATCTACGGTATGGGCGAACGGACTATTCTCGAGCTCGCAAGGAGGCTCGATGCAGGTGAAAACATCGCCCACATCACCGACCTGCCACAGACTGCCATTATTCGCCCGCTATCCGAGATGCCGCAAGCCGACGTCGACAATATCATTCTTGCGCCTTACGAAACATGCCTCGCCGACAAACGCTCGCAGGCCACAAACTTCAAACACATCGAGCAGCAAAGCAACCGCTACGACGGAGGCGCGACTCTATGGCAAGCTACCGGCAGCAAAGCGATAAAGGTCAACCCAATGCTACCGGCAATGACACAGGGCGAAATCGATGCCGCTTTCGACCTGCCATACACACGCCTGCCACACCCTCGATACAAGGGAAAAACAATTCCGGCCTACGAAATGATTCGTCACAGCGTCAACATGCACCGTGGATGTTTCGGAGGTTGCGCATTCTGCACCATTTCGGCGCATCAAGGCAAGTTCATCGCCTCCCGCTCGCCCCAATCAATCCTCCGAGAGGTAAGGCAGGTAACACGAATGCCCGACTTCAAAGGCTACATCAGCGACCTCGGCGGCCCGTCGGCAAACATGTATGCCATGCACGGACGCGACATCGAGCGTTGCCGCCGATGCTTGCGCCCCTCGTGCCTGCATCCCGCGCCGTGCCCGAACCTCAACACCGACCACGGACCACTTCTCGAAATCTACAAGGCCGTCGACGCTCTGCCTGGGATTAAGAAGTCTTTTATCGGCTCGGGCGTTCGCTACGACCTATCGATGCACCAGACCGGGAATCCCGAGATTGACCGTACCAACCGCAGATACAATAGCGAACTCATCCGCAATCATGTGAGCGGACGACTTAAGGTTGCGCCGGAGCACACCTCCGACCGTGTATTGGGAATCATGCGAAAGCCTTCATTCTCCTTATTCGGCAAATTCAAGCAGCTTTTCGACCGAGAGAACGATGCCGCAGGCCTTCGACAGCAACTTATTCCATACTTCATATCATCGCATCCCGGATGCCACACCGAAGATATGGCCGAACTCGCTGCCGCAACGAAAGACCTCAATTTCCACCTGGAACAGGTACAGGACTTCACTCCTACCCCGATGACTGTGGCCACCGAGATATACTACACCGGCATACACCCATATACCGGCGAAGAGGTATACACAGCCACCGATGCACGCGAAAAACTTGATCAGCGCATGTTCTTCTTCTGGTACGATCCCGAGTACCGAAGACAAATCACCCGGACACTACACAGCATAGGCCGTCCCGACCTGATATCCAAAATCTTCGGTTCTGCCCCGCCACACCGCAAGACCCAACCCAACAAACGCAAAAAAGTATCCGTCCGAAAAAAGCCGACTTG
>LUJM01000055.1:0-290 GCA_001689415.1 Bacteroidales bacterium M2
AATAATTTTTTAACGAACTATTGATTAAAGTTTATTATCAAAAAAAGAGCCGTCTCGGAGAATATTTTCCAAGACGGCTGTTATTTTTAAGTTTCGCAAGTTCAACTCGTTTTTAAGGTAATGGTATAAACCTCAACTCCAATGGTGTTTACTTAAGGATGTGAGTTGTCTTTTTGAGTAATTTCAAAGCCCGCTCTCTCGTAGGGTCGCGGCACAATGCTATTAACTTGAGGGGTGATTATGCAAAAGGACGGCAACGATAGGAGCTTGGCTCTCTGAGACAAGCCTCG
>LUJM01000055.1:321-16401 GCA_001689415.1 Bacteroidales bacterium M2
TTGTCTCGGAGAGCCAAGCTCCTATCGCTGACACTCTTTCTCCTTAAGTTAACATCATTGGGTCGCGGCGAATATTCTTCGACTTGAGAAACTCCAATTGTTTATATTTCTGATTATTCCTTCGTACCGTATGCGAGGTCGCCTGCATCGCCGAGGCCGGGTACTATATAGCTGTGAGCGTTGATTTTATCATCTATCACACCAACCCACAATTCGGCATCTTCGGGAAGGACGGTGTTGAGGTAGTCAACTGCTTTTTTAGAAGCTATAACAGATGCTATATGCAACTTTGCCGGTTTTCCCTTGGTGAGCAACGCACGATAGCTCAGTTCCATAGACGCTCCGGTAGCAAGCATGGGGTCGACGAGTACAAGAGTCTTGTTGTCGAGCAGGGGAGAGGCAAGGTACTCTATGCAGATATCGAAGTTTTCTTTCTCTTTATATTTGCGATAAGCTGATACAAAGGCGTTTTCGGCATTGTCGAGATAGCGTAGAAAACCTGAATGAAAAGGTACGCCTGCACGGAAAATGGTAGCAAGAACTATAGGTTCGTCGATTACCTGACAGGTAGCTTCGACTCCGAGAGGAGTTATTACCGATTTGTTTTTGAAGGATAGTGTTTTGCTAATCTCATATGCAAAAATCTCGCCAAGGCGCTCGAGGTTGCGACGAAAACGGAGACGGTCGCCCTGTATATTTATATCACGCATTTCGGCCAGATACTGGCTTACAAGCGAGGGATGATCGGCAAAATTATGTACTTTCATAGTATTTTATGTGTTGTTAATGTTCTTTATACCAAGAATATAAACGTTTTATGCCATCGGGAAGTTCTACACTATGATGCCAGCCAAGTCTGTGCAGACGCTCAACCGAGCATAATTTGCGCATTGTACCGTCGGGTTTTGAAGCGTCCCATTCGATAGTACCCTCGAAGCCCACAGCATCAGCGACAAGACTTGCAAGCTCGGCAATAGAGAGTTCCTTTCCGGTGCCTATGTTGATATGGGTGTTTCTGATTTCTCCCTTTCGGTCTTTTATAATATCATTAAAGCTTACATTAAGCAAAATATGGACACAAGCATCTGCCATGTCCTCACTCCAAAGAAATTCGCGCAACGGCGTGCCGGTACCCCATAGTTTTACCCGTCCGGGATATATGCCGAATTCAGCAAGTCGAGCCTCGATAGCATGGTCATCAGCATCAGACTGCAGCCCCGACACGGGTCGCAGAGCAAGGTCGGCGCGAACCATATCCATGCGGCCTTCTCCCAATAGCTTTGCAAGATGTACTTTGCGTATTATCGCCGGAAGTACATGGCTGTTTTCGAGGTGGAAATTATCGTTTGGACCGTAAAGATTTGTAGGCATCACAGCCACATAATCAGTACCATATTGAAGATTGAACGATTCGCACATCTTTAGCCCGGCAATCTTGGCAATAGCATAAGGCTCGTTTGTGTATTCGAGAGGCGAAGTCAGCAAAGCATCCTCGGGTATAGGCTGAGGAGCCTCGCGGGGGTAAATACACGTAGAACCGAGGAAAAGTAGATGCTTTACACCGGTACGGTAGGCATTCCCTATCACATTTTGCTGTATACCAAGGTTTTGATATATAAAATCAGCCCTATATTTAGAGTTAGCCATAATGCCGCCAACATGTGCGGCAGCAAGTATAACGGCTACCGGGCGCTCCTGGTCGAAAAACTTAGCAACAGCAACAGGGTCGAGAAGATCAAGCTCGGCATGAGAGCGGCCTATAAGGTTTGTAAAGCCTCTTTTCTTTAAATTGGCCATTATAGCCGAGCCCACAAGCCCCTTATGGCCGGCAACATATATTTTATCGTCTTTATTTATCATTGCCGACAAGATTTATATCATGGTCTACCATGCGGTTGACAAGCTCCTCGAAGGAAGTTTTGCGAGGATTCCAGCCCAAAGTCTCACGAGCCTTAGTAGGATCACCGAGCAGTTGCTCCACCTCAGCCGGCCTGAAGAAACGCGGATCTACCTCAACTATCACTCGCCCTGTAGCGCAGTCTATACCTTTTTCATCTAATCCTTCGCCCTGCCATTTGAGCTCAATTCCGGCACGTCGGAAAGCGAGGGTTGCAAACTCGCGCACGGTATGATACTCGCCGGTAGCGATAACATAGTCGTCGGGGGTTTCCTGTTGTAGAATCAACCACATACACTCCACATAATCAGGGGCATATCCCCAGTCTCGACGAGCATCGAGATTGCCAAGGTATAGTTTATCCTGCATACCTGCAGCTATACGGGCAGCAGCAAGCGAAATCTTTCGGGTAACGAAATTTTCGCCCCTACGCTCTGATTCGTGGTTGAAAAGAATACCGTTGACAGCATATATGCCGTAGCTTTCACGATAATTCTTTATAATCCAGTAAGCATATAATTTTGCTACAGCGTAAGGCGAACGCGGATAAAACGGCGTTGTTTCGCGCTGAGGTATCTCCTGTACCTTGCCGAAGAGTTCGGATGTAGATGCCTGGTATATGCGTATCGACTTTTGCTTGCCGAGAATACACACAGCTTCGAGCAGGCGCAACACACCGAGCGCATCGGCATCGGCAGTATATTCGGGCACATCAAACGATACTTTTACATGGCTCTGAGCGGCAAGGTTATATATTTCGTCGGGATTGACAAGATTTATAATGCGTATCAGAGACGACGAGTCAGTCATATCGCCATAATGCAGGTGTACGAGCCTTTTGCGGTGCATATCGCGTACCCACTCGTCGAGATACAGGTGCTCGATACGACCGGTGTTGAAACTCGAACTGCGGCGGATTATACCGTGTACTTCATATCCTTTAGAAAGGAGGAATTCGGCAAGATACGATCCGTCCTGCCCTGTGATACCGGTAATAAGTGCTGTTGGCATTATATTATATTTTAGTTATTCTAAAGTTTAAAGGCTTAAAAAATCAGTAAAAACTGTCTTCGGCCTGTTGATAGCCGGCATTGACAGTATATTTTGAGGAAAAACATTCACACCTTCGGTATCGAGCATCATCACAGTATGCCAGCCACGCATTCCGGGAATCTTGAAATCCTTGCTCATGTTATCGCCTATATATACGAATCGTTGTCCGGAGCGACCGTATTTACGCTCGACAATAGTCCATGGTACTTCGGTAGTCTTATCACCACCTGTTTCTTCGCTGATAAGTATATCGCCGAAGTATTTCTCAATGTCGAGAGCACGAATTTTTGAACGCTGATGACGAGTAGACCCGTCGGTAATCAATATCAGAGTGTGTCCGGCTCGGCGCAGACGTTCGAGTGCTTCTCTTGCACCGGGTCTGAGGTATATCTCGGGCTTATGTCCTCGATATATCTCAATCATAGCGTCGACACTCATATCGCTATCGCTGCCGTTGTGGCTGTTGTATTGTTCTAAAGCCCATTCGAAACCGCGAGGACGGTAACGGCATATACCCTCGAAATATACCGATGCGGGCAGGTTGCTGCTGCTTTCGAGTATACGCGACACAGCCATGTATCCCGAGTGTACAAAGTCGAACTCGGTATATAATGTGTCGTCTAAATCGAAAGCGTATACCACCTGTTGATGTGTTTAGTTTTTGATAAAGCGGATAACCCTTATACCCAGCCACTGTCGGTTTTTCTTCATAAACTGGTCGAGGGGCAGAGATGTAATCTCAATCTTGCCATTGGTGTAAGAAGCATGCAACAGATATGGATCGGAGGTAGGAGTCTCTTTTACGATGATGCCCATATGCGTTACATCAAGATTCTTGAGATTCGACACCAGAGCTACCACGTCACCGTCGTGAAGCTCGGCCTTGGTCTGTTTCAAAGCAAGGTCACCTGATTTTATATAAGGAAAACGATGCTGTCTGTAACCATTCTCGAGGTCACGCATGCGCACATAGTTGGCCGAATCGGCGAGGGCAGGGTAGAGCTGCCTGTTGCTGGTCATAAAGTCTATTGTGCGCATTATATGAGAAACACGCGGGAACTGATCGGTAACATCGGTGAATATACCACGGTGGCGGTTGTCAACAATCCAGTCGGATATATAATGTAGACGCGAGGGATAGCCGTTTACATTTCCGCCACGGTAACGCATACGCTGTAGATTGTATACAAAATCACGCCAAGAACTGCGGTTTTCCATCGAAGTATACGCAAGGGCCATCGCAGTTTCGACAAAGGTTGTGCAGTCGAGGCTGTCGATTCGCACAGTGAGCATCTCGGGCGTTTCTTCGAGAGTGTGGGCGCCATAAGGAGTGCCAATAAAACTGCGGGCGAAGAACGAAACCCTCGCTTCGGGATTGACAAAATTTTGAGAAGCACCACGGCTGTCGAGCAAGCCGTTGATAACAGTTGTATCTGATGCCTCATTGCCAAATCGCACAGCTGTCTGTGCCTGGACATACACGGCGGCAACGGCTATATATATTATGGTAATTGCACGTTTTAACATATATCTCTTATTTGTTACAAAAGTACTAATTTTTTGCCTTAGCCACAAAACACCTGCACAAAAAACGAACTTATTGACACTTTCGACAATCCTTTATTTTTATTTATCTCTTTATTTGAAAAAAAATTTTTAAAAACAAAAAATTAAGGAGTAATAATAAGTGGTGTTGAAAGCTGTGATAACTTTTTGGTACTTTTCTTGCTTTTGTCACTTATTGAAGTATAAGTATGTGCCGTTTACAGTTTATTGACAGTGTAAGTGTTTGATTTATAGTCTTATTTTATAGTTATCAACATGGTGTTGATAACTTGTTTGGTAGATAATTTGATAACTTTTATGGCTATATTTACGTTGATAACATAGTAAATAAGTGTAGGTAACGCTTCGATAAAGCGATTATAAAAAGATATGCCCGAAATTTGCAATTTCCACATTTGGTGTGGTATATACAAAATCGGGCAATGTCAAAATAAAGATATTGAAAACTTATTGAGCTTTATCTACATGTTTTTCGACATACTTTTTACTTCTCTACAGGAGTATATTCGTATGCACCGAGAGTTGCTTTTCGGGTGATTCCGTACCAGTCGGCAGGGGCATCAGTTTCTATGCCGGCGCCAATTGCCGGTGACTCCTCTTTTACTCGGTAGTCGAACAAATATTCAGAGCGGACGGTATAGTATAATGGGTCGCTGTTCCATATACATTCTGTGAAATTATCGTCGTCGGTTCCGTCGCTTTTAAGCAGGCAGCGGTGTAGTGTGATATCGGTATCTTTGAGGTCGCCGTGGCTCAGGTCGGTGCCGTTGCCGTAGATAATACTGTTGACAAACGATGCCGTTGTGTAGGGAAGTTGAGAACCGTCGTCGAGGCCTGTTTTTTCATCTGCACTTATGTGTGCAAATTGAACAGCCGGGCCGCTGATTGCCGAAAAGAGATAGTAGTTGGCAAATGTACAGTGATTGAAAGTATGCCGTCCTCCCTGAAGGTAAACAAGTCCTTCGGACCCTTCGGCAAATTCGCATCCGGTGGCATCAATACTGCTATGATAAGCTTCGATGATAAGTCCGCCGGAGTTACGGACACGGGTGTTGACAAGTGTCAGTTGCGTGTCGATAAGTTGTGGATTTCCTTCGAGCATGATGCCTTGGCTTGTGTTGCGAAGCGACACATGGCTCATGCGGTTTCCAGTGGAGGTAGGTGTAAAAAATGCTCCGGTCCACTGTCGCGACATGAGGTCGAAAGATATATCGCCCACCACATTTCCGGTGCGGTCGCCGGTCATGTTGATAGGTTTTTCTACACTTCCTTCGGCTATAAGTCGGCCTCGTACGACCAGCATTGATTTATCGTGGAAGTAAAGATTTGCCCCCGGTTCGATAGTTAGTGTAGCCCCGGGTGCTACTACAAGACTGTCGAAAATCTGGTAGGGCAGGGTGGTGTCGAAGTGTGTGTCTTCGGTAATCGTTATGCCGGATAGCCGTCGCACATTTTGACCTTCGGCAGTAATGACAACGCTTTTTGTTATTCCGTTGGTGGTGAAATCTACTTTGGCTTCGTAGTCGGTCATTGGTTTTGCACCTTCGGGAAAAGTTGCTTCTACAAATACAAATATAGAATCCTTGCCACGAATATCGACAGCATTGAATCTCTTCCCGGCGATTCCGTCGACATTTAGCCTGAAACAATCGGCAGCCGGACCGGATAAGTTGATATCCGATATTGACAATTGTTTAGAGTGGGGATTGCGGACGGTGAACCTGTGGGTAGGTGTTACCTGGTCGGTAAATACCGTTCCGATTTTTAATGTATCGACAGAGAAAAGGGGCTGATCGGATGGCGAAGTAGTGAATCCATCTTCGATACATCCGGTCATAATACTTATAAATGGTATGAGGAGAATCAATTTTCGCATATTTGTATAACGTAGAGGCCAAATAATTATTGTATAGTAGTATTGAGCTCCAAAAAGAGTTAGTATTTTGTAAAAAAGGCCTGATTGTTGGTATAAAAGGTATGGAGGTAAGGAAGTATGCCAAAATATTAGTAATTTTGTCGAATATAAAGTGAATGCAATGGAAACACCCCTTATTGATGATGATAAAGATGTGAGCCCTTCGTCGATTTCTTTTCTTGAGAATATGTCGACCGAGTTCAGCATGATATCGGGTTCGTGCTATTACAGTCATCTCACAACCGATATATCCGGTATGCTTGGAGAGTGTAACAAGAATCTCTTCAAGGTTACCGGCAGTGTTTTGCTGATTCTTGTAAAGGGCACTATGCATGTTGACCTTAACACCAAGACCATAGATATTGAGGGCCCGGCTGCGGTGAGTCTCAATCATGGTACGCTTGTCAATATGCGAATAGGCGATAATGATGAAATAGATGCCCACATTCTTATTTATTCTCCGACTTTTCTACATGATATCAACATATCATTTTCGAGTATTTCGGTAGATGCCCTGGTGAGTCACGAAAGCCCGGTTATGGTTCTTCGCGAGCGTGAGATGCATATGTTGTTGAGGTATGTGTCGATTATGCATCAGGTGATGGGCGACCGGTTCAATATACAACTCAACCGCCACATCATATCGTCGCTCACTTCGGCTTTGTTCTACCAGATGATGCTGTTTCTGTATCGAAGAATTGATACAAGCAGCAGCGTGCAATCCGGTCCGCGCAGGAATAGTTATGTACAAGATTTTCTCAAACTCGTACACCTAAATTATACGGTAGAGAGATCTGTTTCGTTCTATGCCTCGCAACTGTTTATATCGCCCAAGTATCTGTCGCTTCTTGTCAAGGAAGCAACCGGCAGGTCGGCGGCAAGTTGGATTGACCACTTTGTGATTATGGATGCAAAGAACTTGCTCCGTTATTCAGGAAAGAATGTGCAGCAGGTTGCATATGCTCTCAATTTTTCGAATCAGTCGAGTTTCGGTAAGTACTTCAAACATCTCACAGGACTCAGCCCTACGGAATTTCAGAAAAACGGGTAGGGTACTAATATTAATACGAAGCGGCCTGATATGTCTGTCATATCAGGCCGCTTTGTCGACTATATAAACTTTATAGTTTCATCAGTATCGAATCGACTTTGGCGCATATATAGTGCCGGTTCCAGTCGGCACGGTTTGCAAGTATCACATAGTTCAATTTAAGGCCGGGGATTGAAGCTTCTATAATCGAGAACCCGCCGTTTGTATTCATGTGAAAAACCTTTGGTTCCTTGCCTGGTGTGTTGTCTATAGCGTTACCGTATCCGTAAGTGACATATGGAATGTCGGTAGGAATATAGCCGGTGTTGATGCTGTCGAGAGATTCGAGCGATACAATTTTACCTGAGTACAGGGCGCGGTTCCAGCGCATGAAATCACGGGCGGATGAGTATGCTCCGCGGTCGGCCTTGGTGAGGAAGAACTCGGCTTCGCCATAGTCGTATTCTTCCCATTTGCCGTCTTCGCTGCGGAATACACCGGCACGTGTGGTATTGCCTGCGCGACGGTAGGCGTGAGCCATGCGCGGTAGTTTGATGCCGGCATTATAATAATATGTATCGGTCATGCCTGCGGGCTTGAAGATATTGTCGTGCATCCACGTGTCGAATTCTTTCATAGTAATACGTTCGATCAACGGTACTACGAGAATAAACGCAGGGTCGGTGCCCAGGTAGTGGGTGCTCGGGGTGAAATCGATTGTGTCGAGATCCTGAAAAATCTGTATGTATTCTTTCTCCGAACCGTAGAGGCGATAGTCGGGCATACTGCTGAAAATCGATTTGTGTTTTTTCAGATAGTTGTTCCATTGGCTTGGATCTTGAGGTCGAAGATCGGGCAGGCCCGACGAGTGGGTAAGGATGTCGCGAATCTGAATGCGGTTGAAAAATTTAGGATTGAATTCTGGAAAGTACTTCGACAATGGATCGTCGAGAGAAATAGCACCTTGCTCGGATAAGCGGAGTAGGGCAGCGGCGCAAAATATTTTGCTTGCCGACGCCATGTTGAAAAGTGTACTGTCGGTAATAGGGTGTGAAGTTTCGAGAGACGCAAGGCCGAAGGCATGATTATATATTATGGTATCGTTGCGCATGACGGTAACGATAGCGCCCGGCTCGTTGTCGGGAAACATTGGTGTGAACAGGCTGTCGAGTTTTGATGTATATTCACAAGCCGGTATTCCATGGTCAGCGCAATAGTCGTTGTTGGTTTTATTGCAAGCTGCCGTGATCGACAGAGCGGCTATGGTAGCGTAAAAGATTCGGCGCATCGGGTAGACTATATTTTTTTTAGGGACGGCAAAGTTAGGGTAGGGTAGGGGACTTTGCAATATGTTGACAGAATTTTACTAAAATTGTAGCAACAATGAAACAATGTGTTTTTTCGATTGCGTTGAGGAGGAATTAAAAGTGGCGCAAGATTCTCTTTTTTGCCTACTGCTGTAAAGAAAATAATAAATATCGAAATCTCACAAGCTTAAATTTTTGTTTAAATAGTTGGTATATAGTAATATATGTTAATTTTTAAAAGTTTTCTGTCAATGGCGAAATAAATAATAGATGTAATACGGCTAAAGTCTTAAAAATTTCGTAACTTTGCGATTCAATAAAAACACTATGACGCCCACATATCAATGGTTAACCTCAGGTGTTGCCCTTCCCGAGCTTGATTATCAGCAACTTGAGCGATGGATCGAACAGGTTGCTATAGCGCACAACCGTATGGTGCGCTCGCTCAATTATATCTTCTGTGACGATGAGAAGATATTCGAAGTAAATGCGCAATACCTTGATCATCATTATTTTACAGATATTATTACTTTTGATGACTGCGTAGGCAGGCTGCTGCGTGGCGATATGTTTATATCGCTCGACACTGTGGCAAGCAATGCCGAAGGTCTTGGTGTGGATTATATTCGCGAGCTTCACCGTGTAATCATTCACGGTGTGCTTCACCTGTGCGGTATCAATGATAAAGGCCCGGGTGAACGCGAGATTATGGAGCAGGCCGAGAACCAGGCTCTCGCTATGCTCGACAGTTTTAATTCCTGATACAATTATGCGATTTGATTTCGACGTAATAGTAGTAGGCGCCGGCCATGCCGGTTGCGAGGCTGCTCATGCCGCGGCACGCCTCGGTGCAAGGACTCTTCTGGTGACTATGGATATGAACAAGATTGCCCAGATGAGTTGCAACCCTGCTGTCGGCGGTATTGCGAAAGGACAGATTGTACGTGAGATTGATGCTTTGGGAGGTATGATGGGAATTGTGACCGACCTTACGTCGATACAATTCCGTATGCTCAACCGTTCGAAAGGCCCGGCTATGTGGAGTCCGCGTTCGCAGGCCGACCGTAATAAGTTTTCGGCTAAGTGGCGCAATATACTCGAGCATACCGACGGACTGTCGATGTGGCAGGGATCGGTTGACCGACTTCTTTTCGACGACGACGGTAAGCTGGCCGGTATTAATGTGGTAGAGGGTGCCTCGTTTTATGCGCGGTATGTTGTGCTCACAAATGGCACTTTCCTCAACGGTCTTATGCATATCGGCCGAGTGTCGCTGCCCGGCGGCCGTACGGCTGAACCTGCAGCATATGGTTTGACTGAGCAATTGCGCGATATGGGCTTCAGGGCCGAGCGAATGAAGACCGGCACTCCGGTTCGAATCGATGGTCGCACCATAGATTTCTCGCAGACAAAGGTGCAGGGTGGCGAGAGTGATTTTCATCATTTTTCCTACCTTCCCGAAGTGCGTTCTACCCTCACGCAGCGCGATTGCTATATAGTGTACACTAATCCGGAAACCTGCGAAATATTGCGTAAAGGTCTGCCGGATTCGCCACTCTACAATGGGCAGATACAGAGTATCGGTCCGCGTTACTGCCCATCTATCGAGACCAAGATTGTTACCTTTGCCGACAAAACCGAGCACCAGCTTTTCCTCGAACCCGAGGGTGAGACGACGGTAGAATTTTATGTCAACGGCTTCTCTTCGTCCATGCCCATGGATATTCAGTTTGCCGCTCTCGCTACTGTTCCGGCGCTTGCCAATGTGCAGATTTACCGTGCCGGTTACGCGATAGAATACGACTTCTTCGACCCCACACAGCTGCGTCATACCCTCGAAACACGACTCGTGCCGGGCCTGTATTTCGCCGGGCAGATTAATGGCACAACAGGCTATGAGGAGGCCGCCGGACAAGGTCTTGTTGCCGGTGCGAATGCCGCTCTTGCAGCCCTGGGAAAACCGCAGTTTACGCTCGGCAGAGACCAGGCGTATATAGGTGTTTTGATTGATGACCTCGTTACAAAAGGCGTCGACGAACCCTACCGCATGTTTACTTCAAGGGCCGAATACCGCATACTGCTGCGACAGGATGATGCCGATATGCGCCTTACCCCAATGGCCTACGAACTCGGCCTGGCCGATCAGCGCCGCTATGACCTGGTGGTGGAAAAACGCACATTGCGCGACAAGATAATCGAGCTCGCCGACCACCTCACAGTACATCCTGCCGAGGTAGAAGATTTGCTCATCGAGGCCGGTACTACGCCGCTTCGACAAGGCACCAAACTTGCCGACCTCGTACAGCGTCCGCAGCTCGATGTGATGATGCTCGCAAAGGTCGTGAAACCTTTGAATAAACTCATCCACGAACTGCCCGACGACCGCCGCGAGGAAATTGTAGAGGCTGCAGAAGTGCTTATAAAATACCGAGGCTACATCGCCCGCGAACAGCTGATTGCCGACAAACTCCGCCGCCTCGAAGATGTGCGCCTGCCTGCCGATATCGACTATGCATCGATTACCGCAATATCTACCGAAGGCCGACAGAAACTACAGCGCCACCAGCCCGAAACGGTCGGTCAGGCCTCGAGAATACCCGGTATTTCTCCCAGCGATGTTAATATATTACTGCTGCTGATGAACCGGTAAACCCTGTTCCACGTGGAACAATTTTGCTTCACTTTTTAGAATATCAATAGTTTAATTATCATGGAATACATCAAATCAAAAATCCGCGACGTACAAGATTTTCCCTCGAAGGGAGTCTTGTTCAAGGACCTTACTACAGCGTTCAAAGATCCCCGAGCCCTTCACATCATCGGCTGGGACCTTTCTCAGATTTACCGCGATAAAGGCGTGACCAAGGTTGTAGGTATCGAGAGCCGTGGCTTTATCGGTGGCTCTATTCTTGCCTTCGAACTCGGTGCCGGCTTCGTGCCTTGCCGCAAACCCGGCAAGCTGCCTGCTGATACAATCCGCCAGGAGTATGCCAAAGAATATGGCACTGATGTTATCGAGATACATCGTGATGCCATTACTTCGGATGATATCGTGGTTATCCACGACGACGTGCTCGCTACAGGCGGTACAATGGCTGCTGCTATCAAACTCGTGAAAAGCCTCAACCCTAAAAAAATCTATGTCAACTTTATCATAGAGCTTACCTCGCTCAACGGCCGCGCGGCTCTGCCCGACGACGTAGAGGTGACCTCGCTGATATCTTACTGATATAGCGAAAGCATCTAAAAACAACAGGCACCGCACAGAATCGAACCGTGCGGTGCCTGTTGTTTTTATCGTATATTCGTTTGCTGAGATTGGGGGAAGGTCTTCGGCCCCCCACCCAACTTCGTAAGGGTGGGGTTATATGCTGTTTCCTTAAGGCTAAGATGCACGATGCAGACCGACTGATTGTATCCAACTAACACGCCCTCTCGTAGGGTCGCGGCACAATGCTGTCTAAAACAGTCCTCGGAGAGGACGTGTTTGTGGTTAACCCCACGATGCTTGCTTCGTGGGGAAAGAGGGTCGCCCTCGGTAAAACAGTCCTCGGCGAGGACGCCGTAGCTATCTACAGCGTCCTCGCCGAGGACATTCTTTAAGGGGTGGTTTAGTACCCCACGAATAATCGTGGGGTTAACCATGAATGCGTCGTCTCCGACGACTTTTTAGATTCCCGAATCGTGCTTCTAACGACCCTTAAGTAAACAGCATTTGGGGGGTACACATAATAACAGTCTTCGACTGTATTTTCGTCGTAATGGAGATAACTATATTTCGACTGTATTATTCGAGTCTGCGGTCGATTCTGTTTCCGGGGCGGATGTTGAGGTTGAAGGCGGCGTTGCGCCCGGTGTCCTCGCTGCGGTAAAGGAAGTGATAGCGCTCCGGTGCGAACCCTGTCACCGTAGCTTGTGCCGCCGTAGCTGCGAGGCCTCCCTGACGGCCATAAACGAGCCTCTCGTCGATTGTGACATCGAATCCGATAAATGTTACCGCGAGCGAGTAAGCGCCGCTCTCAGACACGTTTTCGAGGCCGAAACGATATATGGTGATTGAATTGTCGTCGTTGACGATTACTACGATGCCCGGGCTCGATGGCGCGGCATCGAAATCGAGGCTGCCGGCAACGAGTTGTTGGCGTGCAGCACCGCGACGAGACGGCATCGCGGCAAGACCGATAACGGCTGCCGCGATAAATATCATCACCACATAAAATTCGATGGTTTGGAAAATAGATACAAGCATCAGAGTTCTTTCTTCCAGGCACGGCGACGGCGGTGCTGGCGGTGCTCATAATACTCCCATTGCTTCTGCACCGATTCGTTGCCTTCGAGCTCTACGTTGCTTTCGGCAAATTTGTAGCCGTTGGCGTTGAAGCGAGGTATGAGGTCGTTGAAGATAATAGCGTTTACACCCTTGCTCTGGTATTCGGGTTTTACGGCTACAAGGAGCAGGTCTACCACGTCGGTGTGGCCATGGATTGCGCGTAACAGGTGGTACCAGCCGAAGGGGAAAAGTTTGCCGCGGCTCTTGCGAAGGGCTTCGGACATCGAAGGCATCGCTATGCCGAGGGCTACTAATTTATCGTCCTGGTCTACTACCAGTGTCACGTCGTCGAGGCGGAGCACGCCGATGTATACGTTGATATAATGCTCGATCTGTCGGTCGGTGAGCGACACGAATCCGTAGAGGTCGGCGTAAGCCTCGTTGACGAGATCGAAAATAGCATGGCCGTATTCCTTGCGTATCTTGTCGCGAGAGGTAAATTTAAGCACTCTCAGATTGTATTTTTTTGCTACGATTTCGCCGATGCGCTGGAATTTCTCGGGTATGCTGTCGGGGACGGCGATGCGGAATTCTATCCAGTCTACCTCTTTCTCAAAACCGAGACGCTTCATGTGGTCTACATAGTACGGATAGTTGTAGATTGTGGCCATGGTTCCCATTTCATCGAAGCCTTCGATGAGCATGCCTTCCGGGTCGAGGTCGGTAAAGCCAACCGGTCCTACCATTTCTGTCATACCTCTCTCTTTGCCCCACTCTGTCACGGCATCGAAAAGTGCATCTACCACCTCGGCATTGTCGATAAAATCCATGAAGCCGAAACGCATTTGTTTCAGGCCTGTTTTAGCGTTTGAGGCGCGGTTGATAATGGCAGTGATAGTGCCGACAGGTTCGCCGTTGTCAAAGGCCATAAACGACTGCGATTCGCAGAAATCAGAGGCCGGGTTGCTGTCCGGGTCAAGGGTGGCTATCTGGTCGATAATCAGCGGCGGCACATAGCACGAATTGTCGCGGTAAAGATCGATAGGAAATTGAACATACTGGCTCAGCTGGTCGCGGTCGGTGGCTATAGGGTGTACGTAGATTGACATTGTTTAGGTAGATGATTCAGGTTTCGCAAACTGAAAATTTAAAATTTTGAGACGTGCTTCGATTTATATTACAAATATTAAAACCATAGTAATAGTTGGTTTAAAATATTAATAATATAAACTCGAAATATTATATAACATAAGAAAGATTCTAAACAAAGGGTATATTCCTTATCTGGTCGAAAACCATTGAAGTATTAGCCTCGGGCGGTATGGGTCTGTAGGGCGATATGAGCCATATCACAAGTACAAACATCAGAATAAGGAAGATGAACACAATCAGGTTGATCAGCGATGATTTGCGGCCTTCGAGGGCAAGGTGTACCTGCTGCATATCGCTGAAACGGCGCTTGGGGTCTTCGTCGGTACAGCGACGTACTACGCGCCTTAGCACCGGGTCGCTGACCTTGGCTGCCTTCATCGCTTCGTCGAGCACCTTGCCGTAGTTGTAGATATCGTCGGCTGTTGACTGGTGCGATAGCGAGGGGCGCTGCTCATAGCCTACATCGATGAGCTTGAGGTTGCCGATATTCTCGGTAAAGATGATATTATCGGGCGTAAGCGGCGGGTGCACTATATGCTTGTGCTGGATATAATCGAGCGCGTTGACAAGCTGGTGGCGCAACTGCTCGATGTGCGCCCGTGTTACTTTCTTTTGATCAATAAGCTTGCGCAGACTGTCGCCGTAAACATCGTCGGTTACGATACAGCGCCCTACCCCGGGTACATCCTCAAAGTCGTTTATCATCACGATATTTGGATGCGCCAGGCTGTAGCGCACGTCGAATTCCTGCTCTATCATGGCCTGATAGCGCGGATCATCGGCAAGTTCGGGCCGTAGTGTCTTCATCATTACCCATTTGCCGAATTTCTTTGCCGTATAGATATGATAAAATTCTTCGTCCCATTCGGGCAGGTGTTCGATTTCTGTCCACCTTGGCTGACTGTCTGCCATACTCTGTTGGTTTGAAAACTTAAATATGTAAAAATGAGTTGAGCCTTGGCGCGGTGGCAGGCTCAACCATAATTAATCTTCCTCCGGATCGAGGTTGATAGGTATCTCGCGTGCGATTGACTGGTCGAGAGATATCAGGGTCTCTGTGCCGGTAACGCCCGGAATCATCTGTATCTTCTTGTTGAGAAGTTCCATCAGGTGTTCGTTGTCGCGGGCATAGAGCTTGATAAGCATCGTATACGGACCGGTGGTAAAGTGGCATTCTACGATTTCGGGTATCTTCTCGAGCTCGGGCACTACGTCGTTGTACATTGCGCCGCGTTCGAGGTTTACGCCTATGTAGGTGCATGTGGCATAACCCATGATTTTCTGGTTGACATGGTAGCCGGAACCGGTTATCACATTGAGGTCGATTAGGCGCTGCAGGCGCTGGTGGATAGCTGCACGTGATACGCCGCATACCACTGCTACATCTTTCGAGGGTATACGGGCATTGTGCATCACAATCTGGAGTATTCGTCGGTCGAGGTTATCGATTTTTTCACTCATATTTTTGAGGCTTTTATTTTTCTGCAAAATTAGCAAAATTCTACAAATTGAGCAAATTTACACAAATAATAAACCAAAAAAACGTAATAAAGTGTGAAAATCGCGCATTATGTCATGTCTTTGCCCTTTATCAACCATTATATACTTGATGCCCGGGTTAAGGTTCAATGCTGTTTACTTAAGGAAAAAAAGTGTCAGCGATAGGAGCTTGGCTCTCCTCAGTTTGATGATGCTAACTTACAGATAGTCAATACTCTATCTAACCACCCGCTCGTAGGGTCGCGGCATGCCGCGACCCAATGCTGTTTACTTAAGACGAAAGAGTGCTTGCAATAGGAGCTTGGCTCTCCGAGACAAGCCTCTGTCAGTATCGCTAATATCTTGTGTACCAACGCCTAATCGAGGCTTGTCTCGTTTACTCTGGGATAT
>LUJM01000056.1 GCA_001689415.1 Bacteroidales bacterium M2
CAAGTCAATCTTAAATGAAAGAGCCGTGACTTAAAATCAACAAAAAAAGCGCCTGGAGCGCTTTTTTTTGTGCGTTTGAAGATTTATCACTATATTTGCAAGCTGAAATAAAAACCCGAAATTTTTATTAATAATTAAACCATAAATTACATGCAAAGCAAAGGAAAATTAGGAAGCGTCGTTGCCGGCGTGATTGCTATTTTCTTGGTTTTGGTGTGTCTTTTCTACCTGTCGTTTACGTTTGTAAGCAACAAGTATGAGAGTCAGGCAGCCGAATATGCCAAGGTACAATCAGGCGACAATGATGACGCTGCCTACAACCAGGCCTACAAACACTACATGGATTCACTTGGTGAAAAACAGGTGTATGCCAATCTCTACACTCTCAATGATGTACGTAAATGGGGCGTAGGCCTCGGACTCGACCTCAAGGGCGGTATGAACGTGATCCTGCAAGTGGATATGCCCGACATGCTGCGCTCTATGAAGGCCGGAGACACCGACTCGACATTCGAAGCCGCACTCCGTGGAGCCAATGAAATGGTGGCTACTCACCAGAGCGAAGACTTCGTACGCAGTTTCATTCAGCTTTACCGTCAGGCCAAACCCCAGGCAGACTTCTCTGTAGTATTCCAGGACGTAGTATCGAGCGGCGCAAGCGATGATGCTGTTCATTCTACCCTCAAAGCCCAGGTAAAAGACCGCGTAGACAACTCTGCAACCAACGTGCTTCGCAACCGTATCGACCAGTTCGGTGTGGTATCTCCCAACATCCAGGTTCTCCAGGGCAAGGACGGTCAGATTCTTCTCGAGCTCCCCGGTGTTAAGGACCACGAGCGTGTACGCGACCTTCTCCAGCGCTCTGCCAACCTCGAGTTCTACGAGACCTACACAGCCGAGGAACTTGGCAATGCCTTTGGCGCTCTGATGAATCGTCTTGCCAATGACTCAACAGTAAGCATTGCCGCACTTCAGAATGTGCTCGCACGTGGCGGTTATGGTGCAACTGTAGGTTATGCCCCCGATGCCAAGACCATGGCAGCGGTAGACGCCCTTCTCGAGACTGCTGCAGCCAAGAACCTCCTTCCCTCAGACCTCCGTCTTCGTTGGGCCGTTAAGCCTACCGTACGTCAGGATGCAAACGGCAATGATCAGAACTTCGGTACAGCCCTCTACGCCCTCAAGGCCAACGGTGGCAAGCCTGCTCTCGACGGTCGTGCTGTAAGCGATGCAAGCTCGAACCCCGACCCCCTGCGCGGTATGGAAGTTTCGATGCGCATGAATGCCGAGGGTGCCCGCAACTGGTCGCGTATAACCGGTCAGAATGAAGGCAAGCAGATTGCAATCGTACTCGACGACAAAGTATACTCAGCACCTAATGTACGTACTAAGATCGACGGCGGTCAGTCATCTATTACAGGTGACTTCACCCTCGAAGAAGCCCGCGACCTTGCCAACGTGCTCAAATCGGGCCGTATGGACGCCAAGGTACATATCATCTCGGATATGGTAGTAGGTCCTTCGCTCGGTAAGCAGGCTATTGAGGCCGGTTTTACCTCGTTCGTTGTAGCACTCGTGCTCCTTATGATTTTCATGATGGCATTCTACGGCGTAATCCCCGGTTTGATTGCCAACATCTGCCTCCTGTGCAACCTCTTCTTCACCATGGGTATCCTGGCATCTTTCCAGGCCGTGTTGACCATGAGTGGTATCGCCGGTATCGTGCTTTCGCTCGGTATGGCAGTGGATGCCAACGTGCTTATCTTCGAGCGTACTAAGGAAGAGCTTCGTGCCGGCAAGAACGTTCGCAACGCCCTCGCCGACGGTTACAGCAACGCCTTCTCTGCAATCTTCGACTCGAACCTTACCTCGATCATCACAGGTGTTATCCTGCTTCTGTTCGGTACCGGTCCTATCAAGGGCTTCGCTACCACACTTATCATCGGTCTTGTATGCTCGTTCTTTACCGCAGTATACCTGAGCCGTCTGTTCTTCCTTTGGTTTAGCAAAACCGATGCGTTCAACAAACTTACATTCTCGACCGGCCTGTCGCGCAAGATGTTTATCAATACCAACATCAACTTCCTTGGCCAGCGCAAGGTCAGCTTCGCTGTAGTAGGTGTTCTAATCGCAATCGTAATCGTATCGCTTGTAGGCCGTGGCCTCAACCAGGGTATCGATTTCTCGGGTGGTCGCAACTACATTGTTAAGTTCGAGCAGCCTGTAAGCACCGTAGAACTCCAGCAGGTACTTTCCGAGCAGTTCCCCGGCGCATCTACCTCGGTTATCACAATCGAAAGCTCTAACCAGGTACGTGTATCGACCAACTACAAAATCAACGATGAAAACGCCGATACTGAGCGTGAAATCACCGGTAAGCTCTATACCGCACTTCAGCCTTACCTGCGTGCCGGTATGACCGCCGAGGAATTCTCGACCACCGACGCATCGCAGGGTATTGTAAGCTCGCAGAAGGTAGGACCTTCGGTAGCCGACGACATGCGCACCGATGCCTACATCGCTGTAGCAATCGCGCTTCTTGCGATGTTCCTCTACATCCTGCTGCGTTTCCGCAATGTGGCTTTCTCGCTCGGCGCACTTGCCGCTGTGGCATTCACCGCATTCACAATCATCGGTTTCTATTCGATATTCTACGGCATCCTTCCGTTTGCTATGGAAGTCGACCAGACCTTTATCGCTGCTATCCTGACCGTAATCGGTTATCAGATCAACGATACCGTGGTTGTGTTCGACCGTGTGCGTGAGAATACAGCTCTCTATCCCAAGCAGGACTTCTTCACTACAATCAACAAATCAATCAATACCACCCTTAGCCGTACTATCATGACCTCGGCTTCGACACTGTTGGTACTTCTGTGTATCTTCATCCTCGGTGGTGATTCGATCCGCAGCTTCACATTCGCAATGCTCTTCGGTGTAATCATCGGTACATGCGCAACTATCTGGGTTGCTTGTCCGGTTGCTTACCTGACAGACTCGCGTCGTAAAGCCGCAGCCGTGAAGACCGCAGCTGCCCGATAAATAAGTTTTATCTCATATATTCAACCCGACAGTCTCTCGCGATTGTCGGGTTGATTTTTTTGTGAAGTCGCGAAATATTACTAATTTTGGACAAACATAAAAACGGTAGTAAATCATGAAATATCGCATCGTAATGGCAGTGCTTGGCACAATGCTGGCCTTGGCTGCTGCGGCACAGCCCAAAGTGGTAGCTCATCGTGGCTACTGGCGCCATGCCGGGTCGGCACAGAACTCGCTCGCCGCATTCAATAAGGCAGATTCTATTGGTGTGTACGGTGCTGAAATCGATGTATGGATGACTGCCGACGGCCGCCTTGTAGTAAACCACGACAAGGTATTCAAGGGCGTGGATATGGAAAATGATACATACGATACCATTCGCCGCGTCCGTCTCGACAACGGTGAGGTGCTGCCTGATCTCGACGAGCATCTGCGCCTTGTGCAGAGTAAGCCCGGAACGCGGCTGGTGCTCGAAATGAAGTCGCTTACCGACTTGCGCCGCGAGGACGAATGTGCAGCTAAGATAGTGGACGCGCTGAGGCGGTACGGGCTGCTCGAGCGAACAGATATCATAGCATTTTCAATCAATGCCTGTCTTGCGTTTAAAAAGCTATGTCCTGTCGGGTTGCCGATATATTATCTCGAAGGCGACCTCGATCCGGCCAAACTTGGACGTCTCGGCTTATCCGGGCTTGATTATCACCACAGTATAATACTTGCGCATCCCGAATGGGTAGATATTGCGCACAAGGCCGGTCTAAAGGTGAATGCCTGGACGGTTGATAATGCCGATACCATGCGCAAGCTCATAAACCTCGGTGTTGATTTCATCACCACCAACGAGCCAGAATTGCTGCAGGCTGTCATCAAGGAGCAATGACCTTCAACAGGCATGCTGCTCAAAGCATATCATAGAATAGCGCAAAGCGGTAAAAACCGTAAAAAACGCCGAATGGTCTGAAAAATCGGTAAATTGGTGTTGAAAAATTTGGCTATCTCGAAAAAAATTCGTTACTTTGCACGCTGAATTGCGATGCTGGCAATCAAAGCTGTCGGGAAAGATGCACCCGATATGTGATATGAGAGTTGTTCGGCGTCTGTAATTACTTGATGTATAAAATAATAGAAATAACGATAAACCATTAACAGCCATGTCAAAGATTTGTCAAATCACGGGCAAAAAAGCGATTGTGGGTAACAACGTTTCACACTCGAAACGTCGCACCAAACGCAAATTCAACGTTAATCTCTTCACCAAGAAATTCTACTGGGTAGAGCAGGATATGTGGATCAGCCTTACTATTTCGGCTTCCGGTCTTCGCACCATCAACAAGCTCGGTCTGGATGCCGCAATGCGTCAGGCAGCCCAGAAGGGATTCCTCCAGGATTCTGACATCAAGATCATCGGTTTCTAATCTCTAATAACCCCAACGCAAAATGGCAAAGAAAGCAAAAGGCAATCGCGTGCAGGTTATCCTCGAATGCACCGAACATAAGGCATCCGGCATGCCCGGCACAAGCCGCTACATCACAACCAAGAACCGCAAGAACACAACCGAGCGTCTTGAGCTTAAGAAATACAACCCCATTCTTAAGCGTGTAACCGTCCACAAAGAAATTAAATAAACACTACTGAGATATGGCAAAGAAAACCGTCGCATCACTTCAGAAGGGTGAAGGCCGCACCTACAGCAAGGTTATCAAGATGGTAAAATCGCCCAAGACCGGCGCTTATACCTTCCAGGAGCAAATGGTTCCCAACGACGCTGTAAAAGAAGCACTCAAATAAGATACATTCCTATCTACATTATACACGGCGCATACTTCGGTATGCGCCGTTGTTGCATATTACATTTAGAGGTATATTCGCCGATTATCAGTATTATATCCTGCCGCGACCCTACAAGAGTGGGGTGGGTAAAAGCCCTTAAGTTGTGTCAGCGATAGGAGCTTTTCGGTCCAATGGGCAGTGTCTTCGACACTAATCAGCAGGGGAGAGATGTAATCCCCAGCAAACTTCGTAATGCTGGGGTTCGGAAAGGTAATGCTCTTCGAGCAAGCCGCTGTGGCTTGGCTCTGCGGCCACAGTTCCTATGTATGCCGTATTTTGCTTGGCCGATCGAATGTGGATTGCATAAAAATAGGATGCGGTGGGCGCAGCCTATTGATATGTGTGAGGGTGGGGTTTATTTCTTTTCGCGTTCCTTGATAATGCCGTGGC
Organism: Bacteroidales bacterium M2; assembly: GCA_001689415.1. GTDB lineage: Bacteria > Bacteroidota > Bacteroidia > Bacteroidales > Muribaculaceae > CAG-873. The sequence continues at coordinate 5,264 of LUJM01000056.1, forward strand.
GGTAGGCGTAGAGGAGTTCGGTTAGCTCCTGAATCTGGCTGAGTAGCTCCCGGCCCTTGTCTGTGTCGCGAACTCGCATACGGTGTTGGCTAAGCTCTACAAGCTGTGTTGTGCTGACAATATCGGTGCAGTTCTTGATAGCCTCTTCAGCCGATGTGAAAGGCTCGTGCTGCACTAACTGTAGGCCGCGGCTGTGGAATACGAGGGTGTAGCCCGCGATTCCGGTTTTGTCGTGATATGCTTTTGCGAAACCTCCGTCGATAACCATTAGTTTACCGTTGGCACGGAGGGGTGTTTCGCCCTGGTTGATACGCACCGGTACATGTCCGTTGATGATGTGGCGGTGCTCGCCGGTCACTCCGAATTCATCGAGAATCATGTCGCATATTTCTTCGTTGTTGCGTAGCTTGTAGTAGTATCCCTTTTCTTCCTTGTGGGTTTCGGGGTCTTTTATGAAATAGCGCTCGAAAGTGGCCATGCGCGATTTGTCGAACAGAGGCGAATCGGGGCCGCACCACAGGTACCAATAATAATCTCGAGCAAAGCTGCGTTCGTCGGCCGGGGTGTCGTCGTTGAATGCGGCACGCATCATCATGCCTACACGGTGCATTAGTTCGCGACCTTTGTACTTTGTGCCGTAGAGGTCGACCTCTTTCAAAGAGCCGTCGGCATTGAGAGGGAGCGATGCGTGGAAAAGCAGGTTGGAGTTGAACACACCATACATACATCCGTGCAGGAAAAGGCAGTTGATGTGTTTCTTCAGCTTGTCGCTTACAGCGAAGGAGTGGTTGAGTTTTTCTACCAACTCGGCTTCTTCCTTAGTGAGTCTGTATGGGTCGGCAGGGTCTACTGTAGGGAAGTAGCATTCCTTGAGTTCGTATTCCTTTCCGTCGCGAACGAAAAGCTTGCGGTCGAAATCAATGTGTTCAAACAGCTTCCGGTCGGCCATGCCCCATTCGGGACGGCGGTCTACCATTTGCGCTTCGAGCTTGAACTGTATGATGCTGATCGCCTTGTGCATCTGGGCGATTAGTCGTCGAGTCTTTTCGTTGTGGGTATTGTCGTCGGTGTCGAGGTGAGGACCGAAGTTGTCGCACGGGTCTTCGCCGTATGTTTCCATTGCGAAAGTTGCCAGCGGCACCAGGTTTATGCCATATCCGTCTTCGAGGGTTGCCATGTTGCCATATCTGAGCGAAAGGCGCAGCACATTGGCAATGCAGCAGTCGTTGCCCGCGGCAGCGCCCATCCACAGCGCGTCGTGGTTGCCCCACTGTATGTCGAAATTGCCGTAGGTGCAGAGCGTGTCCATGATTAGGTGTGCGCCCGGGCCGCGATCGAAAATATCGCCGAGGATATGCAGTTGGTCGATACTTAGCCGCTGTATCACATTCGACATTGCCACGATGAACGAATCTGCCTGGCCTGTCGAAATGATTGTTTCGATGATTCGGTTGAAGTATGCCGTCTTATCGTCGTCGGAAGGCGATTCGTGCAGAAGCTCCTCGATGATATATGCGTACTCTTTCGGCAGGGCTTTGCGCACCTTTGAGCGGGTATACTTCACCGATACAGTCTGAAGCACCCTTACGAGTTGGTGGAGTGTGATGTTGTAGAAGTCGTCGAGGTTTGACTCCGCCGCCTTTATATATTCGAGTTTTTGCTCAGGGTAATAAATAAGAGTACACAGTTCTCTTATTTCCTGCTCACGCAGAGAAGTCCCGAAAATCTCGCGCACTTTGCGCTTGATGTTGCCGGAGGCATTCTTTAAAATGTGGCGGAAAGCCTCGCTTTCGCCATGCAGGTCGGCTACGAAATGTTCAGTACCTTTGGGGAGGTTGAGTATTGCCTCAAGATTTATGATTTCGGTGCTTGCAGCGCTTACAGTGCCAAAATTTTGCGACAGCAGCTCAAGCACTCGCGGGTCGGTCTCAGTTTTAGACATGGTCAGGATATGGTTTATGACATCGCTGCAAATATACACAATAATTATGACATATTGCCACTTTGCCCGAAGTTTTCGCCCGTTTCCATTTCGGTTATTTTTGCATTTCTTATTTCTGACGATATTGAGGTAGCACCGGTACCGGGAATCTTGAGAATAGGGTTTCGACAGCTTCTGCTATGCCTTTGAGGTTGCGGAATTGGGAGTTGCCGTTCTGCAGGATTGTTGCAGCCGAAGCCGAGTAGAGCGGTATTTTGCTGTCGATGTTTACAAAGTCCATTGTGAGTACGCCCTCTTTGTAAATGCCTGTTATCACCTTGGCGTTGGCATAGTAATTAGCCCAATAGTTTGCACGTGGATACATAAAATAGGGGTAGTAGCCGTTGAAATACGGTCCTGAGTACGGCATGTACCCGGGCGGAAGTGCGGGCTGGGTCTCGATTTCGCGGTGTATGGTCAGGCCGATGTTGATGAGCAATGGCGACTTGCTGTCTTCGGTGAAACCGCGCTGCATCATTTGTTCGCGTATGGCAGCGGCGATATTATAGTACGTTACCATTTCCATACCCGGCGGTAGCTGGCCGTCGGCCGGGCTGACAATACGGAAGGTCTTGTATTGCGACAGGTCGGCATTATTGTAAATTTCGCTATTGATAAGAGCGAACGGGCTGCAAGCTCCAGCCAGGAGTACAAGAGTCAAGAGGTAGAGAATCTTTTTCATGTCGGTAAGTAACTCTTAAAAAATAGTTTATGTAAAAAATATAATATAACTCGCAGCTGATTCTTAAGAGGTGCGTAGTAAAATAAATTTACATTAAAACAATTTATGGTCTGATAATGTTGTATTTAAAATTATTTAACGGCTTGAGTGTGGTAATGTGGATTTTATTATCTATTTTTGACCCCGAAGTTATTACGACTTCATTATTACCTTAGATCAATGGACGATATCACTGATTTCTTTATATCTATAATACGAGAATCACATAGCGCCGACATGGCAGAGGCAACATTTCGTCAGGCACTTGTCGACGACCCCGAACTTCGGCGTAGCTACAAACAATACTGTCGCGAGCAGGGTAATAGCGAGCGCCGCGGATTCCTTGATTTCTGCCACGAGTATATGGACGGACAAGATGAGATGTGGGATTCTCTAACAGATTATAACGACGAAGAATGAGCGAAGTATTACGTTTCCCGGCAGAATGGGAGCAAGCCGAGGCCGTGCTTTTGGCATGGCCTCACCAAGATACCGACTGGGCTTATATGCTCGATGATGTTCGCAAGACCTACGGACACATTATCTGTGCCCTTTCGCAGCATGTGAAAGTACTTGTTATCGGCCCGGAGCAGCCCGGAGCAGAGTATCTGCCCGATGATACAGTGACGGAGAATATAATCTACGTCGAAATGCCTACAAACGACACATGGACCCGCGACTACGGCCCGCTGACAGTTGATGTCGACGGCCTTGCTGCCCTTGTGGATTTCCAATTCAACGGCTGGGGACTTAAGTTCGCATCAGATAAAGACAACCTTGCAACCATGCGGCTATGCGAGGCCGGTGTTTTTAAAGCGCCTCGTATCAACAGGCTCAGTTTCACCCTCGAAGGTGGCTCGGTAGAAAGCGACGGCAAGGGCTTGCTCATTACCACGGCCGATTGCCTGATGTCGCCAAATCGCAACGGCGGAATGTCGAGAGCCGAAATCGAAGACTGCCTGCGGGCTGACCTCGGAGTAGAGACCGTGCTTTGGATTGAGCATGGCGAGCTTGCCGGCGATGATACCGACGGACACATCGATACCCTCGTGCGTCTTGTGCCGCCGGGAGATACATTGCTCTACGTGGGTTGCAACGACCCTGCCGACGAGCATTATGAATCGCTGTCGGCAATGAAAGAAGACCTTATGGCTTTGCGCAGGCCCGACGGTATGCCGTTCAATCTCATCGAGTTGCCCCTTCCCGACCCGATTTATGACCCCGACGAAGGTATACGCCTACCGGCTACATATGCCAATTTCCTGATAGTCAACGATGTGGTTCTTGCACCGGTGTATAATCAGCCGGTCAAGGATATGCACGCGCTCTTGGCGATACAGGCCGCTATGCCCGACCGCAAAGTGATACCCATCGACTGCCGTTCGCTTATACGTCAGCACGGGTCATTGCACTGTGCAACGATGCAGTTGCCTGTAGGTGTGTTATAGTAGCAGGTCGCGGATTATCGCATCGGAAATTAAGAAAGCCTGCTCGGGTATGGCATAGCCACGCCCGGTGGCGGTGAGGTGCCCTGATGCGAGATGTGGCATGGCCGACTTTTCGATTGCTCTTTGTTGTGAAGGTGTAAAGCACGACATGTCGATTCCCTCGGCTGTGCGTAACGAAGTCATTATGCGGTCGTTGGCTCGGTCCGTGTCGCTTTCCTCATCTATTAGCGCGGCAGATTCGGGATTGGTGATATATGCCCTGATGTCGGACGGTACATAATGCCTCATACCGTTGATATCTAAAGAATGCGCTCCGGGACCGAGCCCGAGATATGGTACTTCGCGCCAATATGATGAGTTATGTCGCGAGCGAAATCCGGGCTTTGCAAAATTCGAAATCTCATAATGCTCGAAACCTGCCTCACTGCATTGCCGGCATAGCAGTGTGTACATGTCTTCGATCAGCGAATCGTCGGCCTGGCTTACCCTGCCTTGTTCGAGCCAGCGCCACAGGCGTGTGCCTTCTTCAAAACTGAGGCAATATGCCGACAAGTGAGTGATGCCGGTGTCGATAAGGGCAGACAGACTCCGCTTGAATGAATCTATGTCCTGCCCGGGCAATCCGTATATAAGGTCACCACTGATATTAGTGATGCCCTTGCGTTGTATCAAAGCGATTGCGTCGAGTGCTTGGCGGGCATTGTGACGCCGGCCTACAGTCTTTAACTCATTGTCGTCGAGCGACTGCACGCCGATGCTGACGCGGTTGATGCCGCAGCCTATCCAGGTGTCGACCTTGGCGGGGCTTACGTCGTCGGGGTTGACTTCGATAGTAAATTCATTGATGCCGTCGAGCTCGAAAAATGAGGTTAACCTTTCGAATTGCTCCGGGGAAAGCAGCGACGGAGTGCCGCCACCGATATAGATTGTTGATATCTTTTCGCCTGAAATCTCATTGCGTCGAGCTGCATATTCACGGCCAATGGCCTCGATATATGCATCGGCCATATCGGGTCGCGCGACAGAATAAAAGTCACAGTAGGCACATTTTACCGTGCAGAAGGGGACATGTATGTATATACCGGCCATAAATAATAAACTCAACTTCAGCGAACCTCAGTTGAGTTGTTTTTTTTAATGCTTAATTTAATCCAAGTTTCTCAAACGCTACTCGGTTAATTCAAAATAATCAGTGGCATTGATTTGCCGGTGGCAAAAGCGCTGCGTGCAAGCTGGCAAAGTTTGAAGATAGTTGCCGGCTTAGGCTGACGGCGGTGGTTGTCAACACTGACTTCGACAGAGTCAGCAACTGGAGTGTAGAGAGTAGATGTTTTTTTCATAGGCAAAAGAGCTTTGGTGATTTATAGAAGCCCGGTCTTGGGCTTTCTTTGTATTATTAACGCTCATAGGCAAATAATATTGTACAATATTGTTAAAAAGTATCGACTCGATGTAGATTTTGTCGATTTGGCCTACCGGAGACTCGAGGCTGCCATATGGAGCGTTGAAATGAGTATATGGTTTAATTATCGGAACATTCAACGCGAATCACGGCGTCTGTTTGCGATTTTTTTTGTAATTTTACGCAAAATTTTGCCATGTTGGCTGAATTAGGTTTAAAACCGCAGACCGGCGTATAGCCGGTATTATATTGATATGGAAAAAGTTAAAAGGCTGCTATTTCTTGTTGCTGCGTTGTTGCTGTCGGCAAGCATCGTAAAGGTGTCGGCGCAAGAGGAGTTCAAGCGTAAACTCGAGCAAGTGTCGTTTGTGCCTAAGGGGGCATGGGTGGCCGGTGTCAGTGTGAGCTATTCACAGTCTGACCAGGATAATTATCAGTTCCTTGTATTTGAAAAAATCAATGGCGATTCGTATACCTTCAAGCTTAGCCCTACTGTGATGTTCTGTTTCAAGGACAACCTTACCGCCGGTGGCCGCTTTTCGTACAGCCGCCAGCGTATGAGGCTCAATTCTGCCGACATAGTACTCGATAGCGAGACAAACTATGACATCGACAACCTGTATAGTATCAGTCAAAACTATTTCGGTACGGCCCTTTTTCGCAATTATATCAGCCTCGGGCGAAGCACTCGCTTCGGTCTCTTTACCGAGGTACAGATGCAGCTTGGCGGCGGACAGTCGAAATTGTGTAACGGCTCGGGCGACAACCTCTCGGGTACCTACGAGCGCAATTTCCAGTTCAATGTCGGTGTCGCCCCCGGTCTGTCTGTGTTCCTCAATAATTATTCGGCAATCGAGGTAAATGTCGGTGTGCTTGGTTTCAACTACAATCACACGCGGTCGGTAACCGATCAGATTTATGTCGCCAACCGCCATACCAAGCAGGCCAACTTTAAGATAAATCTGTTTTCAATCACCTTTGGTGTAATGTTTTATATCTAACCGCTATGAACCGTATATTACGCATCCTTATGCTCCTTGTGGCCGTGGCGGTTACTATCCCTGCCGGCGCACAGATAATCAAGCGCAAGAATCTGGTAGATATCAACCGCGACAGTATCGAACATGTCATCATCGACGGAGATACAGTGCCGGTGATTCTTCCCGAGAAAAACTACGGGCGTTTCGACCGAGGCCTCTTTAATTACATCTTCATCCCCAAGGGTAAATGGGGGTTCGGTATCACGGCAAACTACGGCGAATTGCAGACTGAAGACATCCAGGTGCTGTCGATACTCAAAAATGTTGATTTCAATGGCAAGATGTATTCTATCAAGCCATATGTGTCGTATTTTGTGCGTAGCAACCAGTCGGTTGGCCTGAAGTTCGACTATACCCGCGGTATCGCCGACCTTGGCAGCCTTGCCATGGACTTCGACGGCGATCTCAATTTCAATCTCCGCGATATCAGCTATTATCAGCAGAGTTTTTCTGTTGCGGCATTCCACCGTGCGTACGTAGGCCTCGACAGTAACGGCCGATTCGGTATCTTCAATGAGGTGGATTTGAGTTTTGGCAGCGGTTCGTCGCGCTTCAAACGACTGTACAATGGCGAGCCCAAAGATACCCGCACTATCATAACTCAGGGAGCTCTCAATTTCAGCCCCGGTGTGTGTGTATTTTTGCAGGATTTTATGTCGTTCAATGTGTCGTTCGGCGTTTTCGGTTTGAAATGGCGCAAGGAGAATCAGAGTACCGACGGTGTCGACGAGGGTTCGCGAGTGACCTCGGGTGCTAATTTCCGCTTTAATATATTCAATATTAACTTTGGCTTGATGGTAGTGATATGAAAAAGTATTGTATTGCATTTATTGCCGTCATAGCAGCAGTACTCTGCGGCTGTATAAAGAATGATATCCCTTACCCTCACATACAGGCCAATTTTATATCGCTTGAGGCCAAGGGGCAGGACCAGGGTACGGTAATCGATACTGTAGCCTGCACAGCTACTATCCATTTACCGGAGCAGGTAGATATTACCAATGTGGATATAACGGCATGGACTCTTACTCCCGGAACAGAGATTGTTGGCGATCCATTCGCCGGGCCTGTAGACCTCAGCAGCCCCTTGTCGGTGGTTCTTCGCTTGTATCAGGATTACCGTTGGAGGATTATTGGTGTTCAGAGTATCGAACGCTACTTCGAGGTGGCCGGACAAATCGGTGCTACGACAATCGATGTGCCCGGTCGGCGCGTGGTATTAAACGTGCCTGAATCCCAGGATTTGAAACAGCTCACCGTTACCAAAGCCAAGCTTGGCCCGATAGGTTCGGTGATGAAGCCCGATTTGGCCAACGGTGGTACTTTTGATGCTACCAAGCCTTTCGAAATCGAAGTTACAGCATATGGACGTACTGATACATGGAAGATTTATGTTGAGTCTGTGTCGGTGTCTGTTCGCACTGTAAGCGTCGATGCGTGGACTTGTGTGGCATGGGTCAACGGCCTCGGCGAAGCAGGTAAACCGTGCGGCGCTCAATACCGCCTTGCAGGTACTCAGGAATGGACCGATGTCCCGGCCTCGGATATCGAGGTTAACGGCGGTAGCTTTACTGCAAAAATAATGCACCTCGATCCGCAGACGTCGTATCAGGCACGTGTGACATCCGGTGATATGTTCGGCGAGATAGTTGATTTCAAGACCGGAGCAGCACCACAGTTGCCCAACGGAGACTTCGAACAATGGTGGCTTGATAAGAAAATTTGGTGCCCTTGGGCCGAAAATTCAACTCCCTATTGGGGTACAGGCAACAAGGGTGCGACAACCCTTGGCGATTCGAATACAACACCTACCGACGACACCCCTTCGGGGTCGGGTTGGGCTGCAAAACTCGAGACTCGCTTTGTGGGTGTCGGGGCCTTGGGCAAAATTGCCGCCGGTAATATTTTTGCCGGTTCATACGTCAAGACCGTAGGTACTAACGGTGTGCTGAGTTTAGGCCGTGAATTTACCGAGCGTCCTACAAAGCTGCGCGGTCAGTATAAATATACAGTGACCAATATAAGCCATGCCTCAGGTGAATTCAAGTCGCTGATCGGACAGCCCGATACGTGTATAATATGGGCTGCGCTTATCGATTCCGATGCCCCGTTTGAAATCCGTACAGCCCCTAACGACCGTCATCTTTTCGACGAGAACGCCCCCGAGGTTGTGGCTTATGGTAAACTGGAATGCGCACAGACTATAAGCGGCTACATACCTTTTGAATTTGAAATTAAATATAAGTCAACATCCCGAAAACCGAAATATATACTGGTAACAGCATCGGCCAGCAAGTATGGCGACTACTTTACCGGCGGTAACGGATCAACGCTCTATATAGATGATTTTGAACTGCTCTACGACTATTAAGGCTCTGCTTGCTTCATTTGGCCTTCTTGCAGCCGTTACGGTATCGGCCTCTGATACTGCGTCGGCGCCTGACTTCAAGAAGTACGTACCTACCTTTCATGGCACCATGAAAGCGTTTTATCAGTTGTCTACAGTAAACGGCGACAGTCGTTTTATGGTACGCCATGCGCGTTTGAGTGCCGGTGGTTTTGTGATGCCCGGACTCGATTACCTGTTGCAGGTCGATTTCTGCGACAGGGGTAAGATAAAACTGCTCGATGCTTTTATCAGGGTGTCGCCTGTCGAAGGGCTTAGTATTTATGCCGGTCAGATGCGCGTACCGTTCAGCGTCGAATCATCGCGAGCACCGCATCTGTATTATTTCACCAATGTCGGCTTGGTTGCTACTTACGGTAATCTGCGCTCGGTGGGTGTCAAGTCCGGTTATGCCCTGCCCGGAACAGGGCTGTATGTCGAAGGTGGCGTGTTTAATGCTACAGACATGATAGATCACGTGCGCTGGAATAGTGCCCTCACTTACGGTGTCAAGGCTAATTATACAGTGGCCGGATTAAAGCCCGAAGTAGGATTTATGTCGCGCATACCAGGTGGCCGTGGCAACGGTTGCCGTATCAATCAGGTAGATGCTTCGCTTTCATGGCGCTACGGCGGCTTTTATGTTGAGGGCGAATACATTCATCGGTACTATTGCGGCCCGGTAAGGGCTTCGCAGGCCTATAGTGTTTTTGCTGACTATGGCTGGCCGGTTAAATGGCGCTGGGCCAACCGCATGTCGGTACAAGCCCGCTACGACGGTATCACGGCCGGATCGAATGGCCGCTATTTTGACGGCAAGCTGCCCGTAGATATAGCGGCTCGCAAGAGGCTTACTTTCGGAACTACTACAAGCCTCGCTTATGAAAAACTGCATTTCGATGTCAAATTGAACTACGAACAGTATTTCTACGATATACGTTATATCGGTGCCGATGATAACTCGAAACTTGTTGCCGGTGCGATATTATATTTCTAAACTCTCTAACTCATGGATTACAAACAATTACGCAAGATACTTGTAGATCGTACCGGACGGTCGCAAGCTGACATAGATGCCCTTGTCGAGGGGCTTTCGGTAGTGCTGCGGCAGCATGGTGCCGAACTCGACGCTGTCGCTGTTCCCACTTTTGGTACTTTTTCGCCCGTCAAGCATGACGAGGTGGTAAGCGAGGATTTGTCTACAGGCAAGCGAATGCTGCTTCCACCTGAAATCGTTATGGAATTCGAGCCGAGTGCATCGATGCTGCGACGTCTCAACCCTGTTGACGAAGTAATTCCGGACAATACACTGTGAATATCGCTGTCATAATCCTTGCCGCGGCGCTTGTCGGTGCCGTGGCTGTTGTTGCAGTGCTGTGGTCGAAGCTAACTGCGGTAAAAATCGAAAATGCGAGGCTCAACGAGCGGTGTCTTGCCGCCGACAGTATGATGGCACGCCACAAGGCCGACCTCGAGCAAGCCAATGCCGATTTTGAGAAACGTTTTTCGCAACTCGCTTCTCGAGTGCTTGCTGTAAATTCCGAGAGCCTGAGGTTGCAGAATACAAACAGCCTTTCTGAAGTCCTTGCGCCGGTAAAACAGGACCTCGAGAATTTCAAACGGTCGATTACCGAGTACTATTCGAAGGAGGCCCGTGAGCGCTTTGCTCTCGGCGAACGCATACGCGACCTGGTGGATCTCAACAATATAGTCAGCCGTGAGACTCGCAGGCTTACCGATGCCCTTAAAGGCAATTCAAAGCTCCAGGGCGACTGGGGCGAGATGATTCTCGATAATATACTTGAGCAGGCTGGTTTCAGGCAAGGATACGAGTATACTGTGCAAGAGACTGTGACTGACGCCGGTGGTCATCGCCTGCGTCCTGATGTGGTGATAAACTATACCGAGGGGCGTAAGATTATTATTGACTCCAAGGTGTCGATTCAAGACTATATAAATATGCTCAATGCCGACAGCGAAAGCCAGCGTGAGCAATTTGCTCGCGCCCATGTCGGGTCGGTGAAGAAACATATTGCCGAGTTGCGCAACAAGTCGTATCAGGATGTGGTCGGCGATGGTCGCTTCGACTATGTACTGATGTTTATACCTCACGAGGGGGCTTTTCTTGCGGCGATGAATTTCGATGCAACGCTTTGGCAGACGGCATACGACAGCCACGTTCTCATCATTTCGCCCACGCATCTTATGTCGATTGTGAAACTCATCGAGCAGATGTGGCGTCACGATAAGCAGAACCGCAACGCCCTCGCAATAGCTGACGAGGCAGGCAAAATGCTCGATAAACTCAGGGGCTTCCTCGACGATATGGACAGACTGGATAAATCGATATCGTCGGCCCGCGATGCCTGGAACACTGCTTTCGGAAAATTGTCGGGTGGCCCGGGCAACCTGATTTCGCGTGCTATGAAGTTGCAGCAGCTTGGTGCAAGGTCGAAAAAAGGCTTGCCCTCGCGATACACTGCCGACGAAGATACCGACGAATAGCGAACTTTAAGTACGAATAAGTGTTTATATGATAGTATATAAACATTAATTCGACTATGAAAACTGGTATATTCTTTGGCTCGGCGACAGGTACAACCGCCGAAATAGCACGCCGTATCGGCAAACTGCTCGGTATTGCCGATACCGATATTTATGATGTGGCATCCACCGCTCCCGATAAGGTAGGGGAGTACGACCTTTTGTTGATAGGTTCATCGACATGGGGTAACGGCGAACTCGAAGACGATTGGTACGATTTTGTGGCCGGTATGCAGGCTCTCGATTTAAAGGGCAAGAAGATAGCGATATTCGGCTGCGGCGATGAAACAATGGCCGATACATTTTGCAACGCCGTTGGAATACTCTATGACAGACTCCGCGAAACAGGCGCTACATTTATCGGCAGCTTTCCGGCAGAAGAGTATCATTATAACCACTCTGCTGCAACCGACGGAGCAAGCATGCGCGGGCTTGTGCTCGACGAGGTAAATCACCCCGAGCTTACCGACCGTCGACTCCGCGATTGGACAGATATACTACGAAAAGAGATGTAGTCGATAATTCGATAATAACCAACAACGCCCGCAGTCACGACTGCGGGCGTTGTTGGTTATTGGAGTTGACGTTTACCTAAACCTAAACCATAAACCGGGCATCTATCTCTAACATCCGGTTTTACGACAACAGTGACCTGAAAATCGTGCAATTTTGATTAACTTTGCAGCTCTAAATCAAAGACTACGACCATGTTTATAGCTATTCTTACATATAAGAAACCGCTTGAGGAAGTTGATTGCTTTCTTAAGGCACATCGCGATTACCTTGCGGAGCATTATGCCGCAGGTGATTTTATAGCCTCCGGTCCTCAGTCGACGACATTAATTTCCAACTCTTTAAAAACAATTCTCTTATGATAGAAACAGAACGATTGATACTCCGCCATTGGCAGGAGTCAGATGCCCCGTCACTTTTTAAATATGCAAGCGATCCTGACGTCGGGCCTATTGCCGGTTGGCCGCCACACACTTCGGTAGAGAATAGTCTGGAAATAATCCGGACGGTGTTTGCCGGACCTGAAACCTACGCCGTTGTCCTGAAAGAAACCGGAGAACCGGTTGGTTGCTGCGGAATAATGTTTTCCGACGGTATGCACACCGCCGAGATGACGCATTCAGAAGCTGAAATCGGTTATTGGATAGGTAAGCCGTATTGGGGACAAGGCCTTATACCCGAAGCGACCAAGGCTTTGCTTTCGAGATGCTTCAACGAATTAGGCCTTGATGCAGTATGGTGTGGATATTACGACGGCAATATCAAGTCGAAACGGTCATGCGAAAAAATCGGCTTCAAATATCACCATACCAACAGCAATGCGGTATCACCGCTTGGCGACATTCGCACGGAGCATTTCTACAATATGACTAAAGAGGATTACAATGCCATACATCTCAATAGAGAGCGGCAAGCTGACTGCTGAGCAGAAGAAACAGTTATAATACAGCTATAATTCGAAAAGAGATTTAGAAGGACTTCAACTAAAAACAACAACGCCCGCAGTCACGACTGCGGGCGTTGTTGTTGAATGGTATTGGGGGAAATTAGTTTTCGGTGAGAGTGATGATGAGATCTTTCTCATCTTCGGGCGAAGGTGCAATTTCGATTTTACCCTCGCGAGCGAGCCAGCCCAGTGCTGCGTAGACTTCTTTATCTTTGAGCTTGGTTATCTTTTTGATTTGTTTTACACCAAGTGCATTTGCGTTGTTGAGCGCGACCCACACAGAGCCGGCATACATGCCAATTGTTTCTGTATTCATCGTGTTGAATGTTTAATTAAGTGTTAGACAATTATTCCTGTTTTGTGAATTTCGGTTATATTGTCGGCAAAATTAAGACATTTTGCGTTAAAAACCTACTATTTGTATAACAAATTACGAAAATAATTGTTTTTGTGGAATAATATACTTGTAAATTATGTTTTTTTCGCTCGGTGTCGCAGATTCGGGCGCTATATCCATAGCCGGTGCTTTGACCGAACCTTTCGCCCCTAAGACTGTCGGCGAAACTTCTACATACGCTTCATCCCATAGTCCGCTCGACAAGAATTCCTGAAGCAAGGAACTGCCGCCTTCGACGAGTAACGACGTTATCGTATGCTCGGAATACAGGGTTTTGAGTATCTCGTCAAGCGCTTTGTCTTCTGTGATATGGATGCAGTTGTCATCGTTTACCAGGTTGTGACGGTCAAAAATAATGCGTTTCGGCGACGGCCCGGCAATGAGGCGGGTATCGAGTCGCGGATTGTCGAGCAACGCGGTATTTGCCCCTACGGCTATTGCATCGTGGGTGGCGCGTCGCTGATGCACGATTTGCGATGTAATGGGGGTTGAAAACTTGGCCGCGCCATTGTTGCCGTCGCGCTTTTGGTCGAGAAATCCGTCGGCACTCTGTGCCCATTTGAGGGTGACAAAGGGACGCCGAAGCATATGGGCTGTCATGAATGTTTTATTGAGTATGCAGCTCTCGCGGGCCATAAGGCCGGTTTCGACTGTGATTCCGGCTTGTCGGAGCATGGCAATGCCACGGCCCGAGACCTTGGGGTTGGGATCGTCGGCAGCGATAACAACGCGCCCTATGCCGATGTCGGTAAGGAGTTTGGCGCATGGCGGAGTCTTGCCGTAATGCGAGCATGGTTCGAGAGTTACGTATATAGTGCTCTGGCGCAGTAAGCTGCGATCGCGCTCGGATACGGCGTTTACAGCATTGACTTCGGCGTGCGGCCCGCCGTATTTCTTGTGCCAGCCTTCGCCGATGATACGTCCGTCCGGGGCTACAATCACAGCCCCTACCATGGGGTTTGGAGATACGTGTCCGCGCCCGGCAGCAGCAAGCTGCAGGGCGCGGCGCATATATTTATAATCGTTTTCGTTGAATGTCATAGTTCTGAATATGCCGGAGTGAAGGTGTCGCCATAGTTAGGGTTGCCTGTCTGTATGCCCTTGGTGAGCCAGCGTACACGCTGTTCGCTTCGTCCGTGGTTGAAACTGTCGGGCATTTCGCGCCCGTAGGCCTGGCGTTGAAGGTAGTCGTCGCCTATTTTGGATGCGGCATTGATTGCGTTTTCTACATCGCCCTCTTCGATAGAGTTGAACATCTCATTGTCGAGCGCCGCCCATACGCCGGCATAGAAATCGGCCTGAAGTTCGAGGCGAACGCTAATGCGGTTTGCCTCGCGTTCGCTTAGCCTCGACATCTGGCTGTGTGCCTGGTCGAGAGTGCCGAGCAGGTGCTGAACATGATGCCCGACCTCATGGGCGATAACATAGGCATAGGCAAAATCGCCGTCAGCACCGATGTTGTTCTTCATGCCTTTGAAAAAGTCGAGGTCGATATATACAGTCTGGTCTGCCGAGCAGTAGAAAGGTCCTGTTTGCGAAGTTGCGTTTCCACATCCCGACTGCACCGCACCGCTGAACAATACCATTTTGGGACATTGGTATTCGCCCCAGCCTTGACGCCGGAATTCGCGGGTCCAGACATCTTCAGTACCCGCAAGAACCTGCGAGGCAAATGTTGCCAGTCGTTCGTCTTCGGCATCGGGTGTGTAGTCTTGTTGGGCGTATTGTGGCTGTAGGGCGCCGCTGCCCATGATGTTGCCAATTACGTCGCCTATGCCACCGCCGGAAAACAGTGTAATCGCAGCGACAATGATAACGCCTATAATACCTCCGCCAATACCGAGCTTGCGGCCTGTGCCGCTGCCTCGGCGATCATCTATGTTGCCGCTGCTGCGGCGTCCGGACATGCGCATATACTTTTATGTTTGAAAGATTTATATCATACTATTAAATTTCTAACTTCCGGAGCGGGGTAAAAGTTCAAACGAGTCGACGTAAATTTCGGTAATAGTGCGGCGTATGGCATTGTGGTCTTCCCACGAGCGTGTGCGGATTTTGCCTTCGACCAGGAGTTTTGCGCCCTTGCGTATGTATCGTTCGGCAAACTCGGCGGCGCGTCCCCACATCACGATATTGTGCCATTCGGTAATCTCGGGCAGTTCGATTTCGTGTCCGGCGGCATCGCGGCCTCTACGTCGTTCGCTTGTAGCAAGTGAAAACTCGGCAACAGGGCTGTTGTCGACCATGCGCATCTTGGGGTCGCGGCCTACATTGCCGCAGAGTATTACTTTGTTCATTGTATAAATTTGGGGGCCAAGATAAATAATCCCAGGCTGATGCCTGCGTTGAAATGGTGGCGCGAGGAGGTGTAGTTGCAGTATGCGCTCAGTGTGGCTATCGGTAGCTTGTACGCTACTGAAAACTCGCCAAAGAAGTGGGCTGTGCCGAACCAGCTCCCATAGCGTGCGAATCCGCCGTTGGTCTCTACAATGGTACGTGCAGGAATGAAGCTGCTGAGGGTAAGGCGGGCCGACAGGCTCGAATTGTACTTGTAGATAGGTACAAGCGATACTGCGGCATAACTTGGTGCCCTCAACCCCGGGTCAAACACATAGTGCGATGCCGGAGTGGGGGTGAATGCCGGAGCTGTGGATATGGTGGCATAATAGCTCTGAAGCAGTGGGCGGGTAGAGGCTACAATCTCGCCCTCAAGACCCAGCGAGAAGTGTTTGGCAAGGTCAAAGTAGTCGCGCTCGCGCCAGTGGAGTTGTACCCATTTTTCATTCTCGCTTTCGTGGCTGTCGGCCATGGCGTTGAAGAAGTGCGACTTGCCTATGAGGGCGGTGATGCATCCGTGGCGGTCGTAGCCCGAGGTGGGGTAGTTGTACTCATCGATTGTAGATGAGCTATATCCTGCGAAAACCTGGGCAAGGTTTATGCCTATGTTGTCGCGTCCTGCAATGTAGCTCTCTGGATCGTTGTTGCGATAAAAAGAATTGTATATCCTGCCGCCTCCAACACCGACCTCGGCAGCTCCTTTGCGACCTGCGGCGCATGACCAGGCGAGGCGTCCGAAATACTCGTGGTCGGTGACAAACGAGGGCTCGTTGTCTTTGAAAAAGAGTTTTTCGTTTTCATGAAATCTCTGTCGCGAAGCAACGGCTGTAAATCTCATTGCCGACGGAAGGTCGGTAGGCAGGTAGAGCGAGCCTTTCAGAGCACCGGCCATGTAGCTTTGGCCGATCCATGCTTCGATATCGGCGTTGACGCTGCTGAAACTCAGCGACGAATAGCCGGCGCGGAGGTAGAGGAAGCTGTTGTTCGACGATGTGATATATGCACCGGCGCCGAGCGATATTTTTTTCTTGACAGCGATGTCGAGGTTGAGCTTGAAAAGCCCTGTGCTGTCAATCGGTACGGCGTTTGGAGAGAGCATGTCGAGCTTGTCGGATGCCAGAGCCCTGTAAAACGCAAGTCGGGCATGGTCAACACCTATTGTGTCGCTGTGGTCCGAGGTGGTGAATAGATATTTGATGTATTCGTTCTGGCGAGGATCTGCACCGCTTACCGTGACATCCGAGAACCTCAACTCCGGGGTCTGCATCTTGAATGATTCGCGGCGAATACGGCGTACTTCGGGCGATATGCGGCTGTGTACCCGCGCCTTGATAGAATCCATCATCTCCATGGTACGCATGTAGCCTTTTTCGTAAATCTGCTGTGCCGCGCCGAAATCAAGCAGGCTGAATTCACTCAGGCGGATACGTACTTTTACGCCGTCTTTTTCGGGCAGGTCGTATGTCTGAGGGTCGGAAACGAGCATATCGAGCTGGTCCATATAGCTGTTGGGCGGGCCTTCGGACGGCGCTGATACGTCGAAACCAATCATTACTGACGGGGCGAACTCCTTGCGCATGACATCGACCGGGAAGTTGTCGTAGATGCCTCCGTCGTAGAAAATGTCATCACCGATTTTTACGGCTTGAAACACGAGGGGAAAACTCATCGAAGCCCTTACGGCATCGGCGAGATTGCCGCCTGCAAATACATGCTTCCGGCGTTTGGTCATGTTGGATGCTACCGTTCGCAGTGGCACAAAAAGCCTGTCGAAGTTGCCCCGGCATTGAGCCGTATATGCTCCGAAAATTTCCATGAAGCCGAATTGCATCGGTGCAGGAGATATCAGCGATTGCGGATTGAACCTCTTCTTCGTCTTTATGGAATCGCCGCCGACCTGTATCGAAAATAGTTGAGGCGAAGGTTGCTCCGCCGAAAAGTAATAAGTGTATTCAGGGTCGATACTGCCGGTAGACATGTACCCGAAATATGGCGAATTGATAAAAGCCATCATCTCGTCGGGTGTATAGCCGATTGCATATAGAGCGCCGACGATTGCACCCATCGACGTGCCGGTGATGTAGTCGATAGGGATGTTGTTGTCTTCGAGAGCCTTGATAGCGCCGATATGCGCGATGCCCTTGGCTCCGCCACCGCTAAGAACAAGACCTACAGATTGATGCGACTCCTGCGCTGCGATACGCAGTGCAGGGGCCGTATTCAAAAGAAAAACGAAAAGAAGAATAAAGCACTTAAGAACCCTCATGGGCAGCTCAATGATGAAATAGTTGAATAGTTATAGCTTTACCTTAAAACGCGAATGTTGTGAAAAAAGTTCGCGAGGGTCAAAATTTTTTCAACTTCTAACTCAAGATGTAGCTGTCCTTGAAGCCGAGGAAGTATAGTACGCCGTCGAGACCAATGGTCGAAATGGACTGACGTGCAGTCTGTTTAACCTTTGGCTTGGCGTGGAATGCGATGCCGAGGCCGGCGGTTGAGAGCATGGGCAGGTCGTTTGCACCGTCGCCGACTGCGATTGTCTGCGCGATGTTGATATTCTCTACCTGGGCTATTATCCTCAAAAGCTCGGCTTTGCGTTTGCCGTCGACAATATCGCCTACGTATCGGCCGGTTAGTTTGCCGTCTTGAATCTCGAGTTCGTTGGCATATACGTAGTCGAAACCGAAGCGGCGTTTGAGGTAATTGCCGAAATATGTGAAACCGCCCGACAGGATAGCAGTCTTGTAACCGGTGCGTTTCAGCACTTCCATCATTCGCTCTACGCCCTCGGTGATAGGCAGGTTTTCGGCGATTTCGCGCATTACGCTCTCGTCGAGTCCTTTGAGTAAGGCAACGCGGCGTTGGAAACTTTCGCAAAAATCTATTTCACCCCTCATTGCGCTCTCTGTGATAGCTCTTACTTGGGGTCCTACGCCGGCGCGGTCGGCGAGTTCGTCGATAACCTCGGTCTCGATCAGGGTAGAGTCCATATCGAAGCATATCAGTCGGCGGCATCTGCGGAATACATTGTCTTCCTGGAGCGAAATGTCGAATTCCTCGCTCTGTGAAATCTGCAGGAAGCGGCTTCGCATGGCGTTGATGTCGACCGGGTTGCCTCGAACCGAGAATTCCACGCAGGCTTTCGAGCGAGGTTCTTCGTTTTCGCCCAAGGGCATACGTCCTGTAAGACGCTGTATGCTGTCGATGTTGAGTTGCTGGCGAGCGATTTCGTCAGTTACGAGTGCAATGTGCTTGGCCTTGAGTTGTCGTCCGAGGATGGTGATAATCCAGCGGTTTTTGCCCTGGCGTGCTACCCAGCGCTCGTAATCTTCGATAGTAATGGGTGAGAAGCGGATTTTTACGCTCAGTTCGTAGCACTTGAATAGCAGGTCTTTCATTATGTCGCCCGACTTTTCGGAAGTTGTGCTGAAAAGTATGCCGAGCGAAAGGCTGTGGTGAATGTCGGCCTGGCCGATGTCGAGAATCTGTGCCTCGTGGCGTGAAAGAATTTCTGCGAGGGCTGCCGTTACGCCGGGACGGTCGTCGCCCGAGATGTTGATAAGGATGAGTTCGATGTCAGATAGGTCTGCCATGATTGTTATGTTATTTTACAACCGGGAGTTCGATTCTGAAAGTTGTACCTACGCCCGGCGTTGACTGTTTTACAAAAATACGGCCGGAATGATATTGTTCGATTATACGTTTAGCCAGTGTCAGCCCGAGTCCCCAGCCACGGCTTTTGGTGGTGAATCCCGGGTTGAACACCGTTTTGAAATTCTTGCGGCTGATGCCTTTGCCTGTGTCGGCGACTTCTATAAAAGCGTTGAGAGGCCCGGCACCGGTGCTGACTTCAATGCGTCCGGAGCCGTCCATAGCGTCGACGGCGTTCTTAATTAGGTTTTCAATAACCCAAGCCAAGAGCGGCGTGCAGGCTTCGATGCTTGCGTCATTGGCAAAAGGTTGCCATTCGAGGTGTATACGCGGCGAAATGCGCGTGCTCATGTATGCGACGGCTTCGCCCACAGTGGCGTTGAGGTCGGCAGCTTCCATACGCGGAGCACTGCCGATTTTCGAGAATCGCGACGCTATGGTGCTCAGTCGGTTTACATCTTTGTTCATTTCGGCGAGGGTGTCTTTGTCTACCCCCATGTCGGGAAGTAGTTCCATCCAAGCCATGAGCGATGATATCGGAGTGCCGAGCTGGTGTGCAGTCTCTTTCGACAGGCCTACCCATACTTTATTTTGTTCGGCTTTTTTTGTCGACAAGACGGCGAAATACACCACGGCAATAAAAGCGAGCATCACCAGTACGAGAATGTATGGGAAGACGCTCATCCGTCGCAATAGGGTGGAGTCGTCGTAGTAAAGGTTTTGCACCTCGCCGGGTGCAATGTCGATTTCTATCATTTTGCCCGATGCTGCCAGGTCGGAAAGCTTTGCATATAGATAGTCTACATTTCGTTGATGCGAGGGAGCGCCTATGCCCAGGGTATCGTCGGGTACCGGCAGTGCGAAATTGCGGTGCTGAAGTATATTGCCCTCGCTGTCGGTGAGCAATACCGGTATGGTGGTGTTGCTCTTTATTATACCTAATAGGAAATCGATGTCGGTATCGTCGGTGTTGGCCGAAGTTGTAACCGATACTATTTCTTTAGTAGCGTCGGCCCAAAGCTGCATACGTTCGCGCTCTACCGCCGAAAGATCGCGAATCAGCCCGTTGGAGAAATACAGAAACAAAGCCACCACGGCAGCCGCGGAGACCAAAAAAGCAATTTTGCCATAACGGCGCAATTCATATATATTCGCCATAGCGCTGCAAAATTACCAAAACGTACCCAAAATTGCAAATCGATGAAGAGGTAGTGATTTTTGTTTAAAATGATATTTGTTGATTATCAGGCGTTTATAAAAATGGGGTAAATTTTTTACAAAAAAAGATGCGAAAAAATTTGCATAATATAAAAAATGGTCGTAACTTTGCATCGCTTTTGAGAAAGACGG
>LUJM01000057.1:0-6410 GCA_001689415.1 Bacteroidales bacterium M2
AAAACCCGGCCTATTTCGGACGGATACGCAAAAAATAGCCAAACGATACTACAAAAAAAACTCCGCATCGATGTTGTCGATGCGGAGTTTTTGTATAGTATTATTATATTATTCGTCCGTGCTCTTGCTCTTGGTGCGAGCATATCCGTAGCCGTATGTATGATTGCCATAGTGGCCATATTCGCCATAGCGGCGATATACATAGCTGTTCGACGACATGTTGACACCATTGAGGATAAGGTAAACCGACGAGAACTTACCGCTCTTAACAGCATTGTGAAGCACCTTGAGACTGCTCTTGGTCGAGAAGTTTGCTCGTGTCACATAGAGCTGTAGGTCGGTGTGGCGGGTGATAAGGAAGGTATCTGAGATTACGCCGATAGGAGCTGTATCGAGAATCACATAGTCGAACTCGTCGCGCAACTGTGCCATCAGTTTATCCATATTGCTCGACATCAACAACTCATTGGGGTTCGGAGGAACCGGGCCGGCTGAAAGGATGTACAGATTCGGATTCTCGTGGCTCTGCATCAGCAGTTTGTTCACATCGGTCTCCTGTCCGCCCAGATATGTGGTTACACCCTTCTGATTCGAGAAACCGAACGAATGTGCAAGCATGGGGCGGCGCAAGTCAAAGCCTACTACCACAACTTTCTTACCCATAAGGGCATAAGTCATGGCAAGGTTGGTCGATGTAAAGGTCTTGCCCTCTCCCGAAACCGACGAGGTTATAAGTATAACCTTGCTGTCTATTCCCGAGCGAGTAAACGATATATTGTTGCGAAGGAGGCGGAATAGCTCGGCAATAGGAGTCGATACATTCTGACCTACAACAAGGTTTTGTGTCGAAGCCTTATCGCTTACGCAAATCTCGCCCAAAACAGGCACACTTGTTATACGTTCAAGTTCTTCCTGATCGCTGAATATCGGGAAAAGCATACGGCGCATAAAGATAATAAACGCCGGTATTGCAAGACCGAGCAAGAAGGCCATAACGTATATCATCATCTTGCGGGGCGATACGGGGGCCTCGCTGGTGGGGTCGTCGATGAGTCGGGCGGTATTGGTTGCGAGAGTCTTCTGCAAGGCTATTTCCTCGCGACGCTGCAAAAGGAAGGTATAGATATTCACCTTTACCTGCTGCTCGCGGAAAATCTCGTTGAGACCCTTGTCTACGGTTGGTGTCGACGCAAGCTGGCCCGCACTGCGGCTCTCAAGATTGCGGAGCGAATTACGCTGGGCGACGAGGCTGCTCCTGGTAGATGCAAGGTTCTGAAGCACTCGCACCTTTTCACGACTAAGCTCGTCGCGCATTATCGTTACAAGGGGATTATCCGGCGTGCTACCTTCAAGGGTACGGTTCAAGTTATTTACCTTCTTGTTATATGCCTCGATAATCTGCGATACAGTTGCATTACTTACAACAGAGGGCAAGGTCTCATAGGTATCGGCGGTCGATACAATACGTTCGATTTCGTCAATCAGACCGATTTCAGTCTCAACCTGCGCCACCTGCTCGTCGTAACCGCTCTTAAGGTTCAGGTTAAGTGCGGCCTGAGCCTCCATATTGGTAACATTGTGTGCCTGGCGATAAGCCTGGAGACGATCCTCTACATCGCGTAGTTCGCCCGAAATCATCACAAGGCGGTCGAGGATAAACGCCTCGGTCTGAACTGCCGAGCGATTTTTATCTTCGATAATATCGCGGTTATAGAACTCTATCAGGGCGTTGATGATATCTACACCTCGCTTGGGCTCGTCGGTATTAACGCTTACGCGGATAATCTTTTCCGAATTCTTGGCAAATTCGATGTTCATCGACCGCGAAAGACCTGCGGCAACCGAGCGGGGATTGCTGATAGTGATTTTTTCTTTGCCCTTCATTGTGCTGATGACAGGCGACTGTGTCAGAGTCACTGTACCCTGCGACAGCTCTATCGACAAAGGCAAGGATACTTCTTCAAAATCCTTATCTTCGTCAACATCATTGTACTCCGTATGTACTGAAACATTGTATTTGCCGCCGTCTGCTTCACTAACTTCTATGCTTATAGGTGCTTTCAGGCTGCGAAGCGACAATGAATCGAGTTTTGCAATTATAGCATTATTATTGTAGAGGGGCACATCGCGGAATGTACCTTCTCTACAGTACGAGTAAGCAAGATTGAGTGAATCTACAATCTTGATAAGGTTGTTTCGCGACTTAAGTACCTCGAGTTCAGTCTCATCGATATAGTTTTTCAGAGCCACCATAGGATCTGCAGCCTTATCCATGCTAAAAGCATTACGCGAGCTGCTGTTGTCCTGGCTCAGATAAATCGACGACGATACGCTGTAAACCGGTATCTGCTTGGCGATATAGAAAAACGCCGCAATTAGGCAGACAACTACACTGAGGGCAAACCATTTCCAGTTGGCAAGGAAAGCAAGCAGAAGGCCTGTTGTGTCAAACGCTTCTCCCGAATTGTTGTTTTGCAGGTTTTCGTTGTCCATATTTTAATCTTTTGAGAGGTTTAAGATACCGATAATCAGCGATGCCAGCGACGATATGCCACCTACGACAGATATAGTAGCTGTCACGGCCGGGTTCATCTGCCATGCGCCCTGACGCATTGATTTATTGGGCACTACATAGATGTAGTCGTTCTGCTGAAGGGTATAATAGGGCGACAGCAGGAAATTTTTGTCGTGGATGTTGAGCTTGTGTACCTCGCGGCTTCCGTCGGGATTGATACGGTAGAGAAGTATATTCTCGCGGTCGCCCTTGATATCGAGGTCTCCTGCCATCGAGATAGCTTCCAAAAAGGTCATTCGCTCGTTTTTGCTCTGGTATATACCCGGACTCTTAACGGCGCCGGCAACTGTAACTCTGAAGTTCATCAGTCGGATATCGACCGTCGGCTTCTCGGTAACATATTTGGGATAAATGGCATTACAGATTTTCTCGGCCACTTGCGATTTGGTAAGACCCACTACCTCGATACTGCCTACGATAGGGAATTCGATACATCCGTTGGCATTTACAAGGTAATACTCGGTCAGCATCTCGAAACCTCCGGAGCTTCCAATTTGCGAACTCGTGTTTGACACACGGTTGATTCGGCCGTCTTCATCGACATAACTACCTTTGTTAAAAGGGACTACGGCAACCATATTACTACTGGCCACATCGATATTCAACAGATCTCCTACGGTTATGATTGGCTCGGTCTGTACCGGTAACTGCGAGAGAACTTCGGTTGGTATATTCTCGGCATCTACCAGATATGGCACTTTTTTAGGTGCGCTACAACCGGTTATAAGTGCTGCAGAAACTGCAGCAAAGAGTGTCACTCTTAATAAACTCCTCATTTCTAAGTATATACTTGTAACGATCTAATCTTTTTTTAGTGTCAGCAATTGCCAACGCGGACACAAAGTTAGTTATTTATTATTAAATATGCAACAAAATTGCTCATAATAAGCCGATTTAGGAGTACATTTTTCTATCATTTTTCCAAAAAATCATGACTCAAATCAATAAAACACCGGCAGTGGCTTTTTGTTCACCACTACCGGTATCGGTTTTTTCTTACAATCTGTATTTTTGCATACCCGATTTATCGGGCTTGCGATATACTGCTATCTGATAGGTATGTACTCTACAAACGCCTCTATTGCCTCGTACGAAGCAAGACCGAGACCTTCGTATAGCAAGGCCGTTGCTCGGTTGCGCTCCTCGGCTCGCTGCCAGAATAAGCGGTCGTCATCGCCAAGAAAGGGAGCATTCTCCATCTGGCTCTGATGCTTGAGTATCGAGTTTCGCTTGAATCGCAATTCCTCGGGACTGATAGGCACGGCCATTTCGATATGGTCGATTTCCCATTCGGCCCAGGCTCCGCGATACATCCATATGCGGCAGTCCTTCATCCAGTCCTCGTCTTTTAGCTCGTCAATAGCCGCAAGCACTGCGTCGGTGCATACCTTGTGCGTGCCGTGGGGGTCGGCGAGATCTCCGGCTACGAAAATCTGATGAGGCTTCACCTGCTTAAGGAGATTCTTCACTATAGTCACGTCGCGCTCGGTAAGATCGCCCTTCTTGATTGTACCGGTTTCGTAGAACGGCAGCCTCAGGAAATGGATATGGTCGTTCTTCACTCCGATATAATGACAAGCTATGGTAGCTTCTGCCTGGCGAATCATGGTCTTGATTTCGCGGATATCGCTGATGTCGGTGTCTCCGGCCTTTTTATGAGCCACAAAGCCCTGTACCTCACCCGAAAGTTTGCGATAACCCTCTGTATCAAATCCGAACATCGGGGCTATCTTGTCCATCATCAAGAAGTAGCGCATCATATCCTCATCACCGACTGCGATATTGCCCGAAGTCTCATATGCAACATGCACATCGTGATGCTGGTCTACAAGGCGTTTGAGCGTACCACCCATTGATATAACATCATCGTCGGGGTGCGGAGAGAACACTATCACTCGCTTGGGATAGGGTGTTGCTCGCTCGGGACGGTAGGTGTCGTCGGCATTGGGTTTGCCGCCGGGCCAGCCCGTAATGGTATGCTGGAGGTCGTTGAAGATTTTGATATTCACATTATATGCCGACCCATAGAGGGCAAGCAGCTCGCCAAGACCCCAGTCGTTATAATCTTTGTCGGTAAGTTTAAGTATAGGCTTTCCGGTCTGATTCGAAAGCCATACAATGGCTCTACGCATCAGTTTGTCGTTCCAATCACACGACGTTACCTTCCAAGGCTTACTGATACGTGTAAGGTCTTCTGCGCCACCGAGATCGGTAATAACTTTCACATGTGGATGACCTTGCAGCAGCGACGCCGGAACGGCTGTTGTCGCAGGGCCTTCTACTGCTTCTTTGATGATTGAGGCGTTATTCTCACCCCAGGCCATGCACAACAGGCGGCGGGCACTGATGAAATTCGACAAACCGAGCGTAATAGCTGTGGTCGGCGCATTGTCGCAATTATAATCTTTGCCTACCTTATGGCGCATCTCATTTCCAAGAAGCACAAGGCGACAATAGCTGGTCGACTGACTGCCGGGGTCGTTGAAGCCGATAGCGCCGTTGGGGGCTATCTCGCATAGGGCAACATCAATACCGCCTTCGTCGGCGATAAGTTGCTCATAGGCATTGCAATACTCCGACATCGCCTCCTTGGTGGTGGCGGGATCGATTGAATGTATATTTTCCGGACGGATATTCACATGGTCAAGAAACACCTGATGAAGACGAGTCAAGGTCGAAGGCCCTTCCGGCGACAAGGGGAAGAACTCGCTGATATTGAATACCACTACATTGCCGAAGTCGATTTGACCCTCTTTATACATACGTATAAGGGCGCTGTATACGATATGAGTACTATTTCCGGCGCCAAGGGCAAGAACGCATTTGCCTCTGCGTTCTATAAACTTCGCTATGTATTTGGCGATTTTATCTGCGATAAATTCTGCGCCCTCTGACGAGGTCTCATACACACGCGTATCGATTTTTTCCTGGCGTCGTAGTGCCGTCAGCTCGATTTCGTTGTCCGGATTGTAGTACCGACGGGGAATACGGTCCAACTTTATCTGGCTGCTTAGATTTGTTTTCATCTTATATAGATTACTGGTGTTTTAGTTGGGTATAGAGTCTTTAATTCAACAGCACAAATTTAATTAATTTTTTTCATAACATACAGCAATGAATCTAATCTTTTATCACCTCAAGTATACATTTATACAATTTCAAATATTCTATGAACAAATATGAAATTTTTTGATAGCACCCGCCTGCACAGAATCGGCATTTACCGTCCATACAGGCATGCGCATCTACCCAAACTTTAACCATGGACTCAACGTACATATGCTCGAAGAGCATTACTTTGCCGCCCCCCGGCATTACGAGACAAGCCACAGGCAGACAGTACTAATCCACAGATTATCAACACCCTATCTAACCGCCCTCTCGTAGTGTCGCGGCACAATGCTATTAACTTGAGGCAAAAGAGTGCTTGCAATAGGAGCTTGACTCTCCGAGGCAAGCCTCAGTTAGGCGATACTAACTTACAGATAGTCAATACTCTATCTAACCACCCTCTCGTAGGGTCGCGGCACAATGCTGTTTACTTAAGGTTTAGAAGCACGATGCAGACCGACTAATTGTGTCCAACTAACACGTCCTCTCGTAGGGCCTCGGCACAATGCTGTTTACTTAAGGGTAAGATGCACGATGCAGACCGACTAATTGAGAACAACTAACACGCCCTCTCGTAGGGTCGCGGCACAATGCTGTTTACTTAAGGGTAAGATGCACGATGCAGACCGACTAATTGTGTCCAACTAACACGCCCTCTCGTAGGGTCGCGGCACAATGCTGTTTACTTAAGGGGGGATTATGTAAAAAGGACAGCAACGATAGG
>LUJM01000057.1:6486-8816 GCA_001689415.1 Bacteroidales bacterium M2
CACTCTTTTTCCTTAAGTAAACAGCATTGGGTCGCGGCATGCCGCGACCGGATAGAAGTACATTTATTTGACTATCAACCCATTACCAGACCATGGTAGTCATAAGCAACGTCTTATGTCGCGCATTTAACAGCTAATATCACATTGACTATACGAGAGTTAGCATCATCTCACAGCGACTTGCTCGAAGAGCATTACTTTACCGAACCCCGGCATTACGAAGTTTGCCGGGGCACATCTCACCTACGTCGATTAGTGTCGAAGACACTACCCATTAGATCGAAAGGCAAATTGTCCTCGGAGAGAGGTAGCCACGTCCGCGTAAACAGCCCTTAGCACCTCCAAGGATTTGCCGGAATGAGCATTAAGTGAGCCTACAGCGTTGATAACAATTCAATATTATTGTTCTACTTTATACACTGTGCCAATTTTACATTTTCAAGAAGGAATTGTTTTAATTGAGATAATTTAAAATCGAACTCAGAATCTCTAATTTCCACAGTGTTATAGATAGATAAAACACATTTCAAATCTTCATTAAACAAGAAGAATTTAAAAAAGAAGGGCGAATAACGATTATTCTCAAGGCATTCAACATTTAAATACTCTTGCGGCATTTCATTAAATGCCCAATCTAAGATATCTATCTTTGTGCATTCTGAATCATATCTACTATCATAACCAATTTCGTTATCGCATATTACTCCACTTAATACTTTATATTTGTCGTTTTCCTTTACAACTATTATAAAAACGGCATTTCGACTTCCAATTTCATAATATATGAACTGGTTGTTTAAATCAATTCCTAATTCCTTAAAATAGTCTATTTCAAATATCGGTATTTCGTTATGTCCTTTGGCAAAGACACATACCGATGAAAATAAAGTTAAAATGAGGATGATTACATATCGCATATTCAATATATTTTGGGTCGTTCTAAGAAGTTCGGAATCTTTATATTAAGAGGTGCATAATCGGATCCATCTCTATAAAATTTTTACCCATATTTCTTAATATAAGATTTAATTCAACCAACGCATTTTGATCAGCATTTAAAGTAATACCACTCAATGCGGTTGATAAGTCTTCTGAGGATATCGGAGCAAGCCTTAAGCTGTTTTGCTTTTCACCAGATTGACGAATTAGTTTCTTGAAATTTTTAAACTTTGTATCCCGGAACATAGAATGTATATCTTTGACGACTAACGCAGCATCCTTATTAGTAATGCCTTGTATTATTTTACCCGAAGGGTCTACAAAGTTTATTGGGTCGCCCGCACACATGGAGTAGTGGGACATTGGGGCGTAGTCGGAACTGTGGGGGTCGGGGGAGAGCCATAGACAAGTGGCGGGGTCGTAGAACCTCGCGCCGTAGTCGTAGCAGTTAAAGCTTTTGTCGGTGAGCACCTCCTTGCCGGTGTATTTGTAGCTGTTGGCGGTGGGGTTGGTCGACTCGGCCATGGGCATGCCGTAGGGGTAGTAGTAGGTCGCCTGTTCGAGGACGGTGCTGCCGTCATCGCCCTTGCGCACCACCGCGCGGATATTGCCCTGCCAGTCGCGCACGTAGACGTGCGTACCCACGCTGTCGCGGTAGCCCGTGGCCGTGTCGAGGCGCGAGAACATATAGCCGTCGTACTCTGTTACGTAACACATGTTCATACATCAATGTCTTATTACCCATCTATTATCCCAATGTTTTTGATATGTTTTGATGAATAGGGGGATATTTTCTATCTGTTCAAAGTGCAAGCCTCGCCATGTTATTTCACCTTTCTTATATTTTAGATATTCTCCGGTTGATAGTCACTATTAAACGGTATATATATTAATGGCGTAATGTAGTAATCTAATCATCCTATCGACTTTATTCTAAATTTGCATGTTTTGTTTACGACGTTATTCTCCTCGTACCCGTCACTAAAGCCGGGTGACATGCGTACTTTTATATAATTGTCTGAAATGTTGGGGAAATTAAACACAACATCCACACTGTCGGTATGCTTAAGGTTGTTATCATTATTTTCAAATTCTTCTTGAGTGATTTTAATAGCCGAGACTCTTTCTTTGGGAGATGCTTGCATAGAGTTAATCTCAGCATAACCATTCTTTTTATCTTTTATACTGCAAACGGCCAAGGGGTGTCTCCATACGTCAGTCCATGACTCAATTCTAACTAAGCCTAAATTGTATATCGAAAGGATTTCGTCTTCGATATTTATCATTATTCCCTTAGACTCACATAAATACAGACCTTGGTTCAATTTTGCAGACAAGGGAAAAGCTAATGCAATAAATGAAATGATTAGGAATAAATGCTTTTTCATATT